>DATBDI010000023.1:0-6217 GCA_036270025.1 Candidatus Udaeobacter sp.
GCGCAGGAACTCTATGTGCGGAATTGCTCGCAATCGCGACAGCAGCTTGTCCAGCCGTTCGTCGCTGAAAATGAGAGCGTCGCCACCGCTTAAGAGCACGTCGCGCACTTCGGTGTGCGACTCGAGGTAGCGAAAGGCTTCTTCGAAGTTTGTGTGCAATTCTTGTTCGCCCACACCGCTCACGACTCTGCTTCGCGTGCAATATCGGCAGTAGCTTGCGCAGCGATCGGTGACCAAAAACAACACACGATCAGGATAGCGGTGCACCAGCCCCGGCACCGGCATGTGCGAATCTTCGCCACATGGATCGGCCATGTCGTACGGCGACGTCCACGTTTCTTCAATCCGCGGAATTACCTGACGCCGTATCGGGTCCTCAGGATTGGCGTGCGGCAGCAGGTTGAAAAAATGTGGCGTTACGGCCAGCGCGAGTTTATCGCCGGACAGCAAAACTCCGCTGCGTTCCTCATCGTTGAGATCGACGTGCTTTTCCAGGTGGGCCAGGGTGGTGACCCGGTTTTTGAGCTGCCATCTCCAATCATTCCAGAGCTCCGACGCCGTTCCCGACCAGTAACCGGGCGTATGCGATACGAACTCTTTTCCATCCCCTCTTTCTGATGCAGGAGTGATCATTTTGTGTTGAAAAAATTAAGGGCCTTAAGTATCGCGTCAACGCAGGCACTTTTGAGTGCGCAGCGCACGACGGAGTTCCGCCGACACGCGCGGCGTTGCGTTCCCGAATTTATTTGCCGCCGAGCACACTCAGTTCCCACCGATAACCGTCAGGATCGTGGAACCAGAGTCCCACGTTTTTTGAACCTGGAGCCTCGGGCCCGATTTCGTCGCCGGGATCTTCGATGTCTGCGCCGATCTCCTGCAAATGCGCAAGCGCTTTGCGAAGCCTCGCCAGATCCGGCAAATGAAAGGACATGTGATCGATCGTTTCCGGCGACGGTTTGCCTTTGAACAGCGCAATCGTCACATTTTCGTTGCCAACGGCAACGCCGTTTTCGAACTCGAATTCCTTTCGCAATCCGAGCGCGCGTTCGAACCACTTCGCGCTTTTCTTCGGATCGCGTACTGCCAATCCGAAATGACCAACCTCCCCGAGGATAAACGGAACCTTCATAGTAATCGCTGAATCGCTAAAATCCGTGGCTAATCTGGTTCTGAGCCATTCGAGGACATAAGCGGTTCCATGAAGTGGCGGTTGAAATCTTCCAATGCGCCACGCGGTGTGTGTCCCAGTCCGCTCGCGCCTTTTCGCAGCTTCGATCCGATGAAAGCAAGCCAGATGTCGCCAACCATTCCCATTCGCGGCCGCAACCGCGCTGCGGGGCTTCCCGGATGCGTTCTCAGAAAGTCTTCAACGTCCTCTTTTATGATGGACGGCAATTCTTCGATTGGTAGTGAGGTCATTCCATCCAGAAAACGGATATGACGGGCGTTTCGGACTCACAACGGCAGGAGGTTCTTTCCTGCACAATCGAACCGACGCGATGTCGCTATCCGTAATTGCCGCGAGATCAGTCGCGGCCCCAGACCATCGCTACGGAAGTCGTAAGGCTGCCGCCCATATTGAACGTGAGAAACCTCTTCACGTCCTCGATCTGTCGCGCCCCAGCCTGTCCTGTGAGCTGCTGATATGCTTCGTGAACCTGGCGAACTCCCGTTGCGCCTACCGGATGACCGTCGCCGATCAGGCCGCCGCCGGCGTTGACCGGAATTTCGAATGGCGCTTTGGATTTTTCCGGGCGCACCTGCGGTAGAGTCGTCGCGCCACTTTTAACGAGCTCGACGCCTTTGCCCGGATCGGCGAGTCCGAGGATTTCGTACGCCACGATTTCAGTGATAGAAAAACAGTCGTGCACCTCGGCACCTTGCAGATCGCGCGGCGTGAGGTTTGCCATGCGAAAAGCTTTCTCGGCCGCTCTACGCGCGATCGAAAATGTCGGCGCATCTTTTTTGTCGAGCGGCAAGTAGTCAGTCGTGTGGCCGTAGCCAAGCAGACGGGCCGTCTTGTTTTTGTCCCCGCCGATCTTGTCGAGATACTTCCCTGAAACCAGAACAACCGATGCGCCGCCATCGGTGATCTGCGAACAATCGGAAACCTTTAGCGGCGGCGCGACGCTCGGGTTCTTTTCGGAAACCTGCGATGCACAATCGAAAGTCAGATCGGCGTCGCGCATTTGTGCCAGCGGATTCAATTTGGCGTGTGCGTAATTTTTCCACGCAACCCGGGCCAGGTCTGCTTCGGTAGCGCCGTATTTTTCAATGTAAATCTGAGCGATGCGCCCGAACAATTTCGGGAACATGAAATCGCCATACTCCGGTTTTTCGTTGTGATAATCCGCTGCCGCACCGAGAACGTCGGAACCATCGAGCGACGACATCGTCTTTTGTTGTTCAGCACCGACTACCAGCACGACGTCATAAAACCCGCCGATGATCCATTCGGCGCCGAGTAGGACCGACAGCGCACCCGACGCGCAGGCCGCTTCGGTGTGGATAGTCGGGATCCCGCGCAATTTTGGATCGATCTCCGGAATGAACGCGCCGAGCTGCAACTGTTTCGTAAACTGGCCCGAGTTGAAATTTCCAACTGCTCCGGCCTGAATTTCGCCCGGGTCAATCTTGGCGTCGTCTATCGCCTTTTTTCCGGCCTCGATGATGATGTGCCGGATCGTTTTGCCTTCCTTTTTCAGGTTGCGCTTAAAATCGGTCCGCCCGCCGCCGAGAATGTAAACTGACTCGCTCATGCTCTACTTTACGCAATTTTTTTACGGCGTCATCCCAAGCACGTAGCCGCCTCGCTGTGTCGAGGACCAGCTGTGACTCCCGAACGCGGCGACGCAACGCTGAATCTGTCGTCTTGAGCGAAGCGAAACATTTCTGGTATCATCTGGATGCGCGATATCAATCATGACAGATTCTCGCTTCGCTCAGAATGACAATTACGCCTGAAGGTTCATAACAGATGTTCCAAATTATCTTTAACGAGCTGAGCGCTGCCGAGATCTCGGCGCTGCCCAAAAAATTACAGCTTGAGTTGCTGGCCGAGTTTCAAATCCTGCCCGAGGACTTGGATCAACTCGACTCGGAGCGTTTCGGCGTGATCGAGCGCGATGGAAAGAAACTGTATCGATATCGAGCGAAGGATTACCGGATTTACTTCGCCAAGACGAACGAAGGCATCCAGGTCCACCGCGTTTTACACAAGAACACGTTTCGTGACTTCTTTTTCCGCAGCAAACTGCCCGTTTCAGAAGACGCGCAACTGAGCGAGACGCGCGAGTTCTGGAAGTTAATCGAGCAAGGCGAGAAAACGCGACGAGCGTCGTAGGCGCTGTGCGAAGCGCGCAGCCACCGTATTTACAAGCTGAGGGAGGCGCGTCTCACAGAGACGCGACTACAGGAGTCGGCGGGATGCGCGCCGCTATTTCATCAACAGCACCGAGCGACTGCGCTTGATCTCGCCGCGGTCATCCCGAGCAGAGCGCGGGATCACTCATTCGAAGCTTCGATTACACATCTTAACGAGCGTGGTCGACGAAGTCCGAGCGTCTTCACTTCAGTGACAACGCGCCGCACGCGCTTGTCACTTCATCAACAGCACCGAGCGGCTGCGCTTGATCTCGCGCGTGATTTTGCGGTGCATGTATGCGGGCATGCCCGTCACGCGACGCGGCAGAATCTTGCCACTCTCGCTGACGAACTTTTTCAGCAGATCGGGATTCTTGTAGTCGATCGCTTCGAGCGCGATATCGATCCGGCGCCGCGGCATTGGGCGATTAGCGCGGCGGAATGCAGAACGACGTTTTGGTGTTTTTGGCTGCATGAACGGTTATTTGGTCTCGCGATGCAACGTGTGCCGTCGCAAAAACGGATTGTATTTCTTTTTCTCGAGGCGATTCGGCGTGCGGGGACTTTTTTTGTTGCGCGTGGTCATGTAACGCGAGGGCGGTTTGCCCAACGCTTTCGCTTCGGTGCATTCGAGAGTCACGATTTCCTGCGGCATTCGAGTTACTCCTTCACTTCAGTCGGCGCGGCTTCTTCTTCCTCGGTCTCGCTGCCGTCTTCTTCAGTCAATCCGAACAGGGAAGTAACTGATTGACGAACCCGGGAGGCTCTACTCTGCTTTTCCAGCTGCGACTGGCACTCAACAGTGAAACGGGCGAAAGGGATCGCTTCGAGTCGTGCACGCGGGATCGGTTTCCCGGACATTTCGCACTTTCCATAGGTGCCAAGCTCAACGCGCTTGAGGGCTTCATCGATTTCGTAAAGCGCGTCCTGCTCTTGCGAAAGCAAACTCAACGCAAAATCGCGATCGTATGCGTCTGATCCAGCATCCGCCTGGTGCATGCCAAAAGCCGAAGCTTCACTGCCTTCTGCCCGGGAGCGAAGCGTGTCCTGGGCCACGCCGGCCATGGAGTCAACCATCGCGTCGCGAAGCTCGAGCAGCTTCTGCTTCTGCTGGCGGATGAAGGGGTCCAGCTTCTTTTCGCGGTGATTCAGACCCAATAGAATGGCGGGGGATTCCGTGCTCTGGCGTCTGGTTTTGGCGGAAGCTCGCGAGGTCTTCGAGCCTTGCTTCCTGGCGTGAACCGACCGGACCGGTCGCGGCTTACGCGCAGCAGATTTTTTCGTGGAATTCTTTTTTCGTGGTTTTGCCATACGTGTATCGCGCCTTAATCGCGTCGCCTTGGGAAAATGGACGCTTAATTAAGAACATTTCGCTGGCGAAGCAAGCGGATTTCATAACGCACTCGTCGGTGCCTGTCCAGTGGCGCGGCGTTCCGGTCTGCAGCGCGCTTAACGAGGACATTTCTCCGAAACAACCACCATGCCCGTGCTACGAACTGGCACTGGAGTAATGCCGCAGGGCAAACCTCCAGAAGACGCGCGACAACCAAAACACAATTGTCGAGGCGATTACCAGATGCAGCATCAACGGAAAGGGTTGGCCGAGTGATTTGATCAGCAATCGTGCGGGGATGTTCGCGATGATCACCACCGGAATGATCCAGCCGAAAACGATTCGGAAGAGCCAGGGAAAAATCACATCTGGATACCGGGCGATGTTGAGAAAGTTAAAATACCCGTAAACCAATCCCTGAGCGCGAACTATCCAGAAGCTCACCGCGGCCAGGCCGAGCATAATCGAATAATGCACGGCGACGCCGAAAGCGAGCGCGATCACGTAAAGCAGAATGGATGTGGGAGTTGGAATGATTCCCAGGCGCGACAACGCTACGCACACCACCACGCCGCCGAGAGCTGCACTCACAATGCTATCGAGGCCGAACTGTTTGGTGGAGACCGCAAACTGGCTGTCGACCGGAAGAACGAGCAGCGAGTCCAGCCGGCCGGTGCGCACCAGCTCTGGAATGTTCGCGACATTTACAAAGAAGAACGCCTGGAACAGTTGGGAAATCATTTGATGCGTGCCGATGAGCAACACGACTTCCCATTTTGTCCAATCGCCTATGTGGTCGACGTTTCCAAAAATAATGCTGAAGAAAACGATTTGGCCGCAAAACCAAAGCAACTCGACGATCATCCAGAGGAGAAAGTTCCCCTTGAAGCTCATCTCCCGGATCAGCGAGTTGCGCAGCATGATCCCGTAGATTTCCATGTAACGACGCATTGCTTTTTCCCTGTCTTCTGATTATGGGCGGAGTCAACCGCCACTTGCATGAAACGTTTCATCCCCTGGATAGCTTTGATCGTCGCGCTGCTGATTGTCGCCTCAGTTGTACGCCAATGCCGCAGCAACGCCGCAGAAACTTATCAGGTCGCCACCGTCACGCGGGGCGCGATCACGCAAGCAGTGACCGCCACCGGCACGCTTAACCCGGTCGTAAACGTGCAGGTCGGCAGCCAGGTTTCGGGCAATGTGTCCAAGCTGTTCGCTGATTTTAATTCGCAGGTGAAAGCCGGCCAGGTAGTGGCGCAAATCGATCCGGCGCTGTTTCAGGCCACAGTCACGCAGGCCGAGGGCGATGTCGCCAGTTCCCAGGCTGCGCTCGAGCTCGCAAAGCTGACCGCCGCCCGCACACAGGATCTGTTCGCGAAGAAAACGTCGTCCAAGGCCGATCTCGATCAGGCAGTGGCAAGTATCCATCAGGCGGAAGCCAACGTGAAGATCAAGCAAGGCGCGCTCGACAAGGCAAAAACGGACCTTGAGCATTGCACCATTACGTCGCCCATAGACGGC
>DATBDI010000024.1:0-7327 GCA_036270025.1 Candidatus Udaeobacter sp.
GCTCCAGCAAGCCGTGTCCGCGATCGCGCGCAATGGGGCTGCGCAGGAACGCTTCAGCTGTCGCGGCGGCCCACGAAGCCGATATAACGTCGAACGCGTTTGAACAAATCAAACGGTAAGTTCACTCGGTAATGTCGCGCGGGTTCGGTCCCAACCTCCCTCTCCGGAGGAGCCGATTCACCTGGTCCCGCTAGAGTTGTATTCGCTACAGCGCGGCGCAGCGCGAGCTACAAACGTTGCAGGCAGCAGGAATATGATTGACACATTTTCCACGTCTCGCTTAGCATCTACCCTACTGTTGCGGCGTCGCCGCAATGGGAATTAACTCCACTAATCAATGAAAAAGAAATCCACTTCACAATCAGCCTTCTTTAATGTTCGTGTTTTAATCGCTGCTGTCTTTTGTCTGGCTGGCATCGCTCTCGCGCTGTTCGCCATGAGCGCGTTTTCAAATGCGTTCGCCCAGGCAAGAGGTAACAGAACCAATCAGGATGCGCCCGGTACTCAAACCCCTGACGTCATTCGGATGGTCGGTCCCGTTCGTCTGAACCAGGACCTTCGAACTCTCCCTTACATTCCGCCAAAAGAGGAGTTCGAAGAGAGAATCCTGAGGCGATATCCGGGCGGGAATGGAGAGTCGAGTACCTCGACAAACTACGGCACATCTGGGTTGCCGGCGGTTCAGGCACTGGTCAAAAATCTGTCGCGTCCGGTACCGAGCATGCCTCCCCCATTGCTAACGTTTGAGGGGCTCAGCGCCGCCCAAGCCTGCGCTTGTGCGCCGCCAGATACCGATGGCGATGTCGGACCGAATCATTACGTCGAAGCTGTGAACGTTGCGTTCAACGTTTACGATAAGAATGGCAATACACTGGCGGGGCCGACGACATACAATTCGCTCTTTGCTCTTCTGGTTGGCACGCCTTGCAGTGGTTTTAACGACGGCGATCCTTTCGTGTTCTACGATCATGTCGCTGACCGCTGGGTGATCAGCGACTTCGCGTTCCCTGGCGGGCTTCCCGGCTCCGGGCCGTTTTATCAATGCGTCGCTGTGTCCCAAACCCCCGATCCCGTCGCTGGTGGATGGTTCCTCTATGCGGTGCAACATGAGCCCACGCACCCCACTTGGATAGGCGATTACCCCAAGTTCGCGCTGTGGAATAACCCACAGCCAGGTGGTGCCTATCATTTCACTGTCAACTTGTTTGATGGACCAACCCTTGCCTTCGAAGGGGTGCGCACGTTCGCACTCGATCGCGCATCGATGCTTGCCGGTGGCCCTGCCAACGCCGTTGCGTTCACCATCGGCCTGGCCGGCGTGGGCGATGCGTACAGCTTGGTTGCCGCGAACTTTCGGACGGGCAATCCGCCGCCCGCGGGGCGAGATGAAATGCTACTGGCTGTCGATGCTACCATCCCTGGCGCGACGTTGACCCAGGTTCATGGCTGGCTGTTTCATGTCGATTTCGTTACTCCGGGAAATTCAACGATAGGAATTGGCGGCGATCACACGCCGAATGCCGAGATCACTGTCAACCCGTTCGTTCAAGCATGGACTGCTTCGACCTACAGGCTTGTGCCACAGCAGGGAACAACCGACAAACTGGATACTCTGGGCGATAAAATAATGACGCCTCTCGCTTATCAGAACCGCAGTGGCACCGAATCGTTGTGGGCTAACCAGACCACAATGCTGAATTTCCCGAACGGGCCCACTGTGGTTACGTGGTATCAATTCAATGTTACTGGCGGAACTTTCCCAGCTACTCCGGTGCAACAACAAGATTGGAGCAATGGCAATGACGGTCTGTTTCGCTGGATGGGCAGCATCGCCGTGGATCAAAATGGAAACACGGCTATCGGCTATTCCGTATCCAGCTCATCCATGTTCCCGGCGATTCGTTACGCCGGCCGTCTTTCCAGCGACCCGCCGAATAACCTCGGCCAGGGAGAAGCGAACATGTTTAGCGGCACCGGTTCTCAGACAGGTACGAACGGCCGCTGGGGCGATTATAGCATGAATACCATCGATCCCGTCGATGGCATTACCTTCTGGCATGCGAACGAATACTACGCCACAAACAGCAGCTTCAACTGGCACACGCGCATCGGCAAATTCCAGTTTCCAGCCGGCACACCTGCGCCCAGGGTTACGCCGACGCCACGGCCTCGCCCGACGCCACGTGGGCGGCCGTAAGCGCGAAGTTATTTAGACGACTGTCGCGGGAGCTCGTGTAATCAAATTGCGCGAGCTCCCGCTTTTTTTTTCCAAGCGCGCCGCTTTTCAATGTCGTGCCCTGAACGCGTTCGACGCTAAATGCTCAGGCCGTAGCCTCGGCCTGGAGCCATAACCAACACGGCACTCAAGTTGCCGCGGCTGACCTTACAGCTGTCAGCGGATAAGTTGCTACCGCGGCGCCGGGCGAGGTCTGGGCTTTGCAAATAGTCGGACCGTCGTGGTCGATTACACGTTGCGAAGGACGGCGGTTTCGGCAAAAGCCTGGCCTCGGTGGTCGATTGCCACTGGCCAGATGTCTCCACGCGCAGGAACGATCCCGCTGCTCACGTCAGTCCAACTGTTCCCGACCGGAACATCGGCGCAAGCTAGCCCATTTGAGAATGTGTTTCTGAAAGACGTGGCCGTTATCAGATGATAGAGACACCTTTTCGACGACTGTGAAGCGCGGAAAACCGAACGGCGCACCGCTCGCGCTCCAAACGCCGAGTAACTCGCGAAAGGCGCTTAGTTGCTCCTGATGCCGGAACGCAGCGAACGCCGCACCAATCCTGATCTAGCACACATCAGCCTTACCCTGT
The DNA here is from genome assembly GCA_036270025.1 of Candidatus Udaeobacter sp. Taxonomy (GTDB): domain Bacteria; phylum Verrucomicrobiota; class Verrucomicrobiia; order Chthoniobacterales; family UBA10450; genus Udaeobacter. The sequence continues at coordinate 2,818 of DATBDI010000024.1, forward strand.
CACTGGGCTGCCGGACGAGGCGGCGGCGTCGGACGAGGTCTCGGTGTCGGGTTGCGCCTTGGAGTAGGTGTTGGTCTGGGTGTGGCCGTAGGGGTAACTGTGACTGTCGCCGTTGCCGTTGCCGTTGCTGTTGCTGTTGCCGTTGCTGTCGCGGTAGCTGTAGCCGTCGGCGTAGGTGTTGGTGTTCCGCCACCGGCGAGAGGGTAAGCATACGCGCCGCGGCTGCGCGTCCACACAGAAAGTGTGGTCGAACCGCGGTCTATTTGCATGTCCCATACCATCGCATGCGGAATACCGTTTTCGAACCGCTGCCAGGTGGGAGATGCGACAGTTATGTTATCGGTGTAGTAAACTCCCCAATCCGTGCCCGCAAAGACTTGCTGCGCGTTATTCGGATTAACAATGATCGAATCCACCGGAATATCTGGAAGATTACCGGTCTTGTTGACCCAAATGAAGGAGCCGCAGTCCGCAGCACAAGTCACTTGGAAGACGTGACCCGGTGTTGCAGGTGTGTTAGCGTTGAAACCACCCACTGCCGCGTAGCCAACTGGCACATTGGCAGCCGACACAGAAGGATCGAGCGCGATACCCAGCACAGGGCGCAGAGGCACAACCGCGTTACTTCCGGTTACATTCACCCAGTTCGCCAGGGCCTGAGTTCCAGTGCCGAGGTTAAAGCCGATCCAAACGTTGGCATCGTTGGTACCAACCATGGCCACAGTCTGATACTTGGGCGAGTATTTGACCCCGTTGATGAACGAGCGGTTGCCCAATGTCTGCTTGGTCATGTTCTGGGTAATTGGATTGTTCGTTACAACCCAGTTCGCACTCGAAAAGGTGCTATTTCCTCCCGCAATTGTTTCCCATACTCTCGTTGTGCCTGCTATGAGATGGCCGCAACCGCCAGGAACACCTGCCGGATCGCAATCATCACCGCCGGGAATGCCGCCATGGAAAAGGTCGTACGGCAGAACGAAGGATTGCGTGTCGCCGCTCCAGGCGCCCGATACCCTGCCACTCCAGGGAGCATTTTGATTGGTGCAGCCACTGACACAGCGATGAAGCGAACCGCTGTTGTTGCCCTGCCAAAAGCGCAGACTCGTTCCCGTACCTACGGGATCGATTCGCGCGAAGAACCCATCGCCACCCACGCCTAACTGCCACAACACAGGACCTGTTGGTGTGCCCGTAAACGTGATCGAACTCGAGCCATTGTCCTGAGCCCCGCCGTTTGCCTGCGGCGTACTCGCATTCGCGAAATTGCCGCTGATGTCCCCGGAATAAAACTCGATTGTGTTAATGCCGGTATCCATGTTAAACCACGTTGGATCCGTCGTCTGGTTGACGATGTCCGCGTTGATCGTTCCATGGGCACCGCCATCGTTTCCGACTGCCAAAATGCTGGACGATCCTGGTACGAAGGCGAGTGCATGTTGATCTACGTGCACTGGGCGTGGGTTCGCTCCAGAATAACCGCATGTGATATCGTTCCACACATTTCCTGTGCGCGTTGCAAACCAGATGTCGAAGGTGTCGAAGAAAACACGGTCGGGGTTATTTGGGTCAACAGCGATGCCCTGATCGTACCAGTTCTGTGGATAATCCATGCCACAGTCTCCAAGGAGGCCGCCTTGAGAGCCCTGCATATAACTCCAACTCGCGCCGCCGTCTGTAGAAGCCCACGCGCCAAGCTGGCAGCCGTTCGCGCCTCCGCAACCGCCATTGCTATTTGGAGCAATGGACTGGCCCTGCGCATAAATGTAATTCGCGTTACTAGGCGCGACAGCAAGGTCGATCCGCCCCAGCTGATTGCCAGTCGTGGTATTGACAAACGGGCTGCCAGTGCCGGCGTTCATTGGCGCGCCCGTCGTGTATGGGCTGCCGGTGACTTGAGTGCCGAATATGAAACCATTCGCGTTGCTGGCTATTGAAGCGAAGCTCGGGCATCCGCTCGAGCCCATCGTGGCGCTATACAGGCCGTTCGCGCCGTTGAGGCCCAGATCGGATTGCACCGTCGTAGCAAAACCTCTCACACCGACCGCCGCCAGAATGCGGGTTGCGCCCCCACCCATATTTGTTAGTTCCAGGCCTGTTATGTCCTGGCGCTGAGTGCCAAAGCCGTTGGTTGCGCACGGACCGGTCCATGTAACCCCGCCGTCATAAGAGAGGTACAGGCCGGTTTTCGCGCCAGCAGCGACCTTAGTACTGTTATTAGGGTCCACGCGAACTTTGCCAACGGCGTTATACTGTGGAAACTGACCGACAGGCGTCGGGAAACCCATACCAAAAACTTCGGCACCGAGCACCGTCCACGTAGCTCCGGCATCGGTGGACTTGAGAATACCCTGGCTGCCCATCGAAAAGGATCCGAAATTGAGGTCGCCTGTGCCTGCATAGACCGTGTTATGATTGCTGGGATCAATGGTAATGGTATCGATGGCTGTGGTTGAAATCAGCGGGTCATCTGTCACCACTGTCCAGGTCGTCGAAGCGCTACAGCAGTTGGTCGTTTTCCAGACACCACCGCCGACCGCTCCGCTATACGCCACAATGCTGCCATTGACCGTCGTGGTAGGATCGATAGCAATAGTGTTAATTCGTCCTTCGGTTGTGGTGTAATCAAAGCAGCCTGAACAGCCGGTCATGCGCTCGGGTTGCGGACCCAGCGCGGTGAAATTGGTTGTGCTAAGAGCGTTTGGGTTGGCGAGATCAAGCTTCAGATGTTCTCCCGCTGGCACGCCGCTCGTCATGCGCGCATGTTGAGCTGCGGCGGCTCGCAGCCATGCCGGGTCAAAACGACCGGTTGGGTAAGTCAATCGGTCGTGCCAGTACTGTTCCAGTTCTGCCAGCCGAAGGGCTTCGTCGCGTGAATCGCCGCCGGGCACAGGCATGTACCGCTCGCGCTCGGAAGCATCGCGTACCGCGCCGCTCTTTCCCCCAATTATCGCCAGCGCCAATCCCGAAAAACAGAGGGTCAAGGCGAGCAGCGCACGTAGATTGACGAAACCACTTTCATGTAGATGCCGTGGCATAAAAGCAGAGATGGTGGAGGATTTCATTTTCATGGTCGGTGTTTGGGTTGAGTGGAGCGTGTTCTTAGGGAGTGCAACACGGCCGGATTGGCCGTGTGCGTTTTGGATGCTTTTGTTTAGTAGCCCTCAAGTGCTGGAGAAATGCTTTTATAGGACTTTGACCGGGCTTTGGTCAAGCTTTTTCTGACGCGAAACCGAAAACGGTTTGCTCCGGTCCAGCCTTCGAGGCCAACGGCAACAACTCGACAATCAGGGCAACCCAATGTCGAATCCGACACCCGTCCGCGTAGCTTGCGCGAAGTCCCAGAGAATACACGCGCCTGCCGCTAGAAAGAATCTGTGGTGATTTTACGGCAGACGGGGGAACTCGCGAGGTCTGCCTCGCGAGTTCCCGCCTGATGATTTCAGTGAGCGATCAGGGTAAGCGCGGCGGCGGCGTTGGACGCGGCCTCGGCGTCGGGGTCGCCCTCGGTGTGCCGGTTGGTCTCGGCGTAGGTGTCGCTGTTCCGCTAGCCGTAGCCGTCGCTGTAGGCGTTGCAGTAGCCGTAGCGGTCGCTGTAGCCGTCGCCGTTGCTGTGGCTGTTGCTGTTGCCGTTGCCGTGGCTGTAGCTGTTGCCGTGGCTGTGGCTGTTGCTGTGGCTGTCGCCGTGGCTGTCGCTGTTGCCGTTGCAGTTGCAGTGGCCGTCGGCGTTGGCGTCGGCGTGCATCCGCCGCCGGTCACATTGATTTCCACTGAGGTTGTGGTGTTAACACCGGTGTAGCCACCCACTGCTACCGCTGTATTGCCCACATCGGTGCCTGCCGGGAACGAGCGCTGCTGGTTCAGCATCGGCCCGCTGCTCCAACTGTTGGTACCCGGGTCATACACCTGCAGCACGTTTGTCGTATCCGGCCTGCGCATTCCGAAGTCGACGGCTTTAATCCCCGTGCTCGCACCCAGGAATGGATTGCCACCGCCAAATACCCATAGCTTGCCCCCGATCACTGCCGAGCCCGGCACATTGACACCGCTAGGCAGATTGGCTCGCACCGTCCAACTGTTCGCTGCGATGTCGTAATCATACAACGTGCTCAGATTGGTGTTGTTGAGGTCGCGCCCACCAGCGACGTATATGTGCCCGTTGATTATCCCAAAGCCCGGTCCCCCCAGCGTGGCCGGCATGCTCGCGCGGCTGGTGTTAAAGGTGTTGAGCACCGGATCATACTCCCATACCTGTCCAAAGGAGGGATCCACGTTCCCAGTGGTATATCCACCCACCAGGTAGATCTTCCCGTTAAAGTAGCCCGAAGCCATAAAGGCACGAATATCAGGCATCGGCGCTCCAGTAGACCACACCCCGGTGGCAACGTCATAGATTCGGGTCGTGTTGACTACCGTCGACAGGGTAATCTCCTCACCGCCAAACAAGAAGAGCTTGTTCACGTTGGGCGCATACACCCCGGAAGCCATCGCGTTGTTCAGATCGGGCACCGGC
>DATBDI010000025.1:0-13909 GCA_036270025.1 Candidatus Udaeobacter sp.
CGGGAAGGCCTTCCGGGCAGTCGCAGCTAGTGACCAGAACGCTTTCCGATACGAGTCCGCCAACGACCGCGCCGGGGGTCTCAGTCACGGAGGTTGGATCCAATTACGCTTCCATCGCCTGGACTCCAGCCGAGGACGGCGGGTGCTTGTTGTCTTACGAGGTCTGGGTGAACGGCAGTCTTTATGTCCAGACAGGGAGAAACGTCCTGGCATACACGATCAGATTCCTGCAGCCGGCGACGACCAATTCAGTCACGGTCCGGGGCTACGATTCAAGGAATCAGCAGGGGCCGTTCTCCAATCCCGTTTCGATCACGACCCTGCCGCCCAATCCCAACGACCACACCCCGCCGAACACCCCGGCTAACCTGCAAGCGTTCGGTTACGGCGACCTTGAGTTCCAGTTGTGGTGGACCCAATCCACCGATGACTTCGATCGGCAGGAGAATATTCGCTACGACGTTTACCTGAATGGCCACCTCGAGGAAGTCCGCTTCGGCTCGGGTTTTATCAGCAGCATTTATGGTGTGTCGGGCGAGAACACCATCGAGGTCATCGCAAGCGATACGGCCGGCAACGCCTCGCCGCCGGCTACAACCACCCTCTTCCTACCATAACCCGTTCCAAGAGATCAGAGCGCGCTGTCTCGTCAGCCAAGGCACATCCGTTGTATCCGCGTAATTCGCGGTCCATCGGAGCTTAGGCCACAGCTCCCGCCGATCCTTAATGGAGGGAGTGTACATTTCCTGCTCGAATTGATGCGCACGTACCGCGTCTGCGATAAAACTCTGATCAGTTTGAGAGGTACGAAAACGTCGTTCGCCAAATTCTTAGCTGCCTACCGACCAGCAAAGCCGATTAACAAAGGAAAAGAGGGAAAACAATGAACATACCGGTTCGGCTTAACAAGATAACTCCACAATTTGTTATCGCACTCCTACTTCTCTTACCAGGATACTCGCCAAAAGCCAGCGTACCCAATCCGGCTACACGTAAAGCCGATCGCGAATTGACGACAACTGAAAGTCGGACTCCTAAAGGCGGTACGTGGGAGCTTGTCCCAAGCCCTAACACCGGCTCACCTCACAACTACTTCTATGGCGTCGCCGCGATTGCATCGAATGACGCTTGGGCCGTCGGAGGCTATGGCAATCTTACCACCCAGGCGCAGCAGCTCATTCAGCATTGGGATGGTCAGAATTGGACCTTTGCAACGACGCCCACACTCCACACCACTTACAACGAGCTTCTGGCCATCAGCGCCGTTTCCGCCAATGACGTGTGGGCGGTCGGTAGTTCCGGCGGCCAGCCGCTCGTGGAACACTGGGACGGCTCGAGTTGGAACGTCGTGGCGAACCCGAACCCCGGTACCTTCAACCGGTTCTTTGGAGTTGCTGCCGTTTCAAGCAATGATGTCTGGGCAGTCGGAGTAACCAGCAACGGCGGACTAAGCGAGACGCTCGTGGAGCATTGGAATGGTACGAGTTGGACCATCATTCCCAGCCCAAACATTCCAGACCAGCATAACCAGCTCAATGCCATAACGGCCGTGCCCGGCGCACCCAACGAGCTCTGGGCCGTCGGCGAAGCGGGTCCTTCGGCTCTGATCATGCATTGGAACGGCTCCCAATGGAGCATCGTCCCCAGCCCGAACGCAGGCTTCGTTCCAAAATTGTTGAGCGTCGTGGGAATCTCCGCCAATGACGTGTGGGCAGTCGGGTGGACCGGCGGAAAGTCAGGCCCAATCACGCTGACGCTGCACTGGGACGGTTCAACGTGGAGTGTGGTTCCCAGTCCTAACCCCAGCGCCACCAACAATTTCTTACGAGGGGTTACCGCGCTTACCACGAACAACGTCTGGGCCGTCGGAGAGTTCAATGCCCCGGGAGGCAATCAGCGCACGTTATTCTTGCGGTGGAATGGCACGGCTTGGGAACAGGTCCCCGGCGACAACACGGGTCCCAATGGCGTGCAGTTCTTCGTGCATGCGGTGAGCGCGATTAACGTGAGCAACATTTGGGCTGTCGGTACCAACAGCCATACGCTGGCCGAGCATTGGAATGGCACCAGTTGGAGCATGGTCTCCACCCCGAACGCGGGCGTCGGCGAGAACATACTCAACGGCGTGAGTGGCACCGCCTCAACCGATGTTTGGGAGGTGGGCTATTACGCCTTCGGCACTTGGAAGCGGACGTTGATCGAGCATTGGAACGGCACCGACTGGAGCATTATTCCCAGCCCGAATCCGAACAACCGCCTCAATCAACTGAACGGCGTGGTGTCCATTTCCTCAGCGAATGCATGGGCTGTGGGTAACACGAGCAGCGGCAATGCGCTCGATCAGACCACCCTGATTCTGCAATGGGACGGTGCACAGTGGAGCATCGTCCCGAGCCCAAGCCCCGGCACAGGTGGGCTGAATACCCTGTATGCAGTGGCAGGCACCGCAGCGAATGATATATGGGCGGTAGGGAGCTTTACAAACAATGGCGAGTTCGCGCAAACGCTGGTTGCGCACTGGGATGGGAGCAGTTGGAGCCTGATTCCCAGTGCAAACATGCCAGGAACGAACAACGAGCTCTATAGCGTGGCGGCGCTTGGCCCGAACGACGTCTGGGCAGTAGGATACTGGGGCAATGCTGCCTCTGGGTTCTCTACGCTGGTCGAGCACTGGAACGGTTCGACATGGAGCATGGTCTCCAGCCCCAATCCCCAAGGCGACAATTTTCTGAGTGCCGTATCCGCTACCGGCGCGAATGATGTCTGGGCGGTAGGTAGATCGCGGAACCCGTCTACGTTCATGACTACAACGTTAATCGAGCACTGGGATGGGAACAGTTGGAGCCAGGTCCAGGGCTTTGGTGTTGAGCCCGAAAGTGCCGCATATGGAGTGGCAGCGGTATCGCCGGGGGATGCGTGGGCCGTGGGCGATGGCGGCGGTTTGGCTTTGATTGGACGCTGGAACGGCAGCAGTTGGGGCGTATTCCCTAGCCCCAGTGTAACGGGCAGGCTTCTCGGGACTGCGGCGATTACAGCCTGTGACGTGTGGGCAGTCGGGTTGCAGTATGTGGAAGGCGTAGGCTTCCTAACGCTGAACGAGCACTTTACTTCGGAAGGTTGTACAACGCCTTCTCCAACACCGACCGCAAGTCCGACGACTACGCCGAGCCCGACAGCAACAGCTATTGCGACTTCCAGTGTAACACCCAGTCCGAGCCCAACGGCAACAGCTACGACGACACCTACTTCAACGCCGCGACCGCATCCCACACCGCGAGGGCGACCAACTCCAAGATCTTCGGCACCCGATTAGCCAAAGTAATCCGCCCACAATGTCAAAGTTCACGCTCACCGGTATCGTTTTTCCGTTGTTCTTACTCTTTGTCTCACTCGAGGGGAACGATCCAAGGCCTCTTGCCACGGCAAAGGCGAGCCCCGGCCTCCAGGACCGGAGCGGGTTGGGAAAGCCAACGCTAGTGCCGGGTCCGGATGTTATCGTGGGAAACCTTCCTAGCCTACAGCAATTCGGGAACGCCGGCACTCAGGTTGGCCTGGCAGTAGGAACAGAGTCTTGCAACAACGGGCAAGTGGATGTGGATTGGTTTGCACTGCCAAGCAACGATCACCCGGTCATTCCGCAAAATTTGTACCGAATGACCGGAGGAGCTGACAACACGCAACGGTTTGAACAAATCGGCCAATCCTGGCTTAAGCATGCCTTTACGGCGGCTTCGGAAGACAACTGCGGCTTCGGCTGTAACGATGTGTTCGGCAACCATCTTGGCTCAGGCTGTTCCGATTTATACAGCACAAATCAAAATGGGATCCAGAATGTCCTCGGTTCCCGTGCATGGGTCAATCCATTCACAGGTTTTTTCCCAGGGGGATCGAACCCTGGGCCGGAGGATCATACCGGTCATGTCCACGACGGCGTCTCGCACCGTATCCTTGTTGAAGCCAATGACCTAAACACCATGCTCAATCAAGGGGCAACCTATTTTGCCGAAGGTCAATACGTCGTGCCACATGAATATGCTTGGTGCCAATCCCACCCTGGGGAGTGTAACATGTTTAACAACGTTTCCTACCGTCAGTTTAATGTCAGCGGTGGCCCAACGAATTTCTCATTTTCGCCCGTCGGCTCTACGGTGCGGATGCAGCCTGCCATCGTGGCTTGGACGGGTGCCACGGTAAATCAAATCCAGCCTGACCCGGGCAACGATGGGACCTGGTTTATGGGTTATAAAGTGACTAACCCAAGTCCCGGAGTCTGGCACTACGAGTACGCGTTGTACAACGAGAATCTGGATCGCGGCATTCAATCTTTTAGCGTGCCTTTGGCACCTGGAGTGAATATAAGCAACATTGGATTTCACGCGCCGCCACAGGAACCTGGCTGGCCAAACGACGGCACCTTGAATAACCAGGGCTACAGCAGCATGCCGTGGACTGTCACTCAGGTGTCCAGCTCCATAACTTGGAACAGCGAAACCTTCGCGCAGAACCAAAACGCGAATGCGATTCGCTGGGGAACACTGTACAATTTCCGGTTTGATGGCGATCAACCGCCACAAAGCGCTAGTGGGACGATCGGCTTCTTCAAGCCAGGATCGCCCATAACAGTTGCAATTCAGGCGCCAATAGGCGGCGGCACGCCAAGTCCGACACCTACATTAACTGCGACACCTACACCAACTGCAACTTCTACCCCAAGGCCTACTCCAATACCAAGGTCTGGTCCCTCAGCTCGGCCTCGCCCTACGCCTGTGCCGCGACCCTAACACCCACTCCGGTAGCAATGCCTATATGGAGAGAACTCCGCAACCACGGCCGACTCTAAGAACCTCAGCAACCAATTAATAATACCTAACCCAGGACGGACAAAATCAGATGCCAGTTCGAAGGCCGACGCGCCCGACGTATTGAGCCAATCCAGAGGAGAGACGATGAGCCCGCAAGAGTAACACGCGCGTTACTTTTTGGGCGCGGTCGGGTGCGACTGGTGGGGCGATACTATTGGCAGAAAAGGGAATGATCTATGTCACGAATAGCCAACAATACGCCGTCGCGGGGAAACGATGGGATGCGAACAAGCCGAAATAACAGTTGGCACTACGTTATTTTGGTGGCGGCAATAATCGGGCCGTTTTTTGTCGCAGGCTCAACATCGATTCCGACTGCTGATGGAGATCTCGATCTTTCATTTGGCTCCGGCGGCGTGGTGATGACCGATTTTAACACTAGCACAGACATCGCTTACGCCGTCGCGCTTCAGCCGGACGGCAAACTCGTCGCCGCCGGTATCACCTATACAGACAACGATTTTTCGAACCAAGATTTCGCCATCGCGCGCTACAATGTTGATGGCTCCCTCGACGCGTCATTTGGCACCAATGGGAGAGTAACCACCGATTTTCCCGGTTTGGTTGCAGCCATCTCCGCCGTGGTGGTTCAGCCCGACGGGAAAATCGTTGTCGCCGGCGGCGCGTATCCGCTCTTTACTTTTGCAGGCGATTTTAAGGTTGCCCGTTACAATCCGGACGGCTCACTGGATACTTTGTTCGGCAACGGCGGGATCGTGACCACGATTTTTCCCGGCGACGGTAGCTTCGCCTTCGCGCTGGCTTTGCAATCGGACGGAAAAATTATCGCCGCCGGGACTGATTTCTTCGATTTCAACCCGGGCGATATGTCCGATACCGATTTTGCCCTGGCCCGATACAACCCGGATGGAAGCCCCGATACAACTTTTGGCAATAGCGGCACGATAACGACCGATTTTCTCGGCGCCGAAGATGACGTCTATTCAGTTCTGATTCAGTCGGACGGAAAAATTGTCGCCGTCGGCTCGGCTAATAGCCCGTTTGATTATTACGACTTTGCGGCTGCGCGTTACCTGGCTAATGGGACTCTCGACCCGACATTCGGTACCGGCGGGAAAGTGCGCGTTGATTTCGGCAACAACGATCTCGACATCGCCAATGACGCTGCGCTCCAGCCCGATGGCAAGATCGTGGCCGCAGGGACGACAGTGTTCGATTTTGGCGTGCAGGAACCTTTCGCTCTCACGCGGTTCAACTCGAACGGAACAGTCGACACGACTTTCGGCAACGGCGGCCTCGTGCTCATCGATTTCGGCAGTTTTTTGCAATCCGCCAACGCGGTGCTGGTTCAACCCGACGGCAAGATCATCACCGTCGGTTTTCCCGACACTGAGTTGGACGACTCCGATTTTCTTTTGGCGCGATGCAATCCGAATGGATCGCTCGACCCGAGTTTTGGTGCGGGCGGTAAGGTGCGTACTTCACTCGGCGACTTGAACTCCGGGGCCAACGACGCCGTTTTGCAACCGGATGGCAAAATTGTGGCGGTCGGATTCAATCCCACGGAAAAAGCCAGTGGTGTCGAATTTGCGCTCGCGCGATACCTGGCCGCCACATCGGGCGGATCACCTACACCAACAGCTTCACCAACATCAACGCCCACTTTGACGCCGAGTGTAACGCCTAGCCCGAGCCCGACCCCGACTGCAACCGCATCGCCGACGGCCACGCCGACGCCAACTTCAACAGCTACTGCTACCGCAAGTCCAAGTCCGACGCCCAGCGCTACAGCAACGGCAACAGCGACCGCGACACCAAGGCCAACCCCGACCCCGCGGCTTAGTCCGACGCCGCGTGCACGCCCGACGCCTGCGCCGCGGCCGTGAATATCAAACGTTAGAGTTCAAGAAGACCTGCGCACCAGCCAAGGTGTCAGCTATTTAGCTTTGCCGGCCAAGCCATTTTTCGCGTAACAGATTCGCGAATTTCGCACAGTACAAGACGGAGGGGTCTGCTTTAGCAAGCAAGTTCACAAAGTACCGCAGAAAGGAAATACCCGTATGTCCAGGATTGAAGAACTCAGAAAAAATGACGGAGGTAGACTACTTGAGCTATGACGATCACCGGACTGTTTATTCGAGCAACTCACTATCCGGCCGGCACTCGCACTGTATACGCCTTAATCTGCGTAGCGATCGCGGCGACGGGGCCATTGGCTAGAGGCGATTGGACACAGTTCCGCTACGACACAGCGCACCACGGAGTTAATCCTAACGAGACAATCCTCTCGCCAGACAATGTGGCAAACCTAACAGTCAAATGGCGCGCCACCGTAGGCGGCGGCGGCGCGGCCTCTGCGAGCGTGATGGGCGACCAGGTTTACGTGGTCAGGGATGCCGCGAACAGTCCGGGCGGCAAGCTGTATGCGTTGGATCGGAACACCGGTCAGCAGCTGTGGAGCTTTCCACCGGACGCGGTCACTGGTGACTTTTCGTCCACGACGCCAGCTGTGGCGAACGGCATTGTCTATTTCGGTGTGAACCGTTTCGGGACGGTGGTGTTCGCCGTCAACGCCACGACCGGGATCGAGGTCTGGCGGCATAGCGGCCCCGTAGCCAACATCGTCTCTTCGCCAACCGTGGTGGATGGGCGCGTTTATGTGGCGTTCACTGATGGCAGCATCCGCGCGTTGGACGCAACCAACGGGCAGGTAATCTGGGGCGTCATTCATCCAGGCGGAGCGTATTCTTCGCCAGCCGTCGCTGGCGGGCGACTTTATATCGCGATCCACAACCGCGGCCTGCTCGCACTCGACGCCAACACGGGCTCCGAGCTTTGGCTAGCTCCAATGCCTGGCCCGCAATGGTCTTCGCCCGCTGTTGAAAACGGACGGGTTTTCGTCGGGTCCCGCGATGATCACAAGCTGTATTCCTTCGATGCGGTGACTGGACAGACCCTCTGGACCGCCACTACCAACGACTGGGTACAGACTTCGCCAGCCGTGGCGAACAACGTCGTTTACGTTGGTAATAATGCAGGCAACGTGTACGCCTTTGATGCCGCTACGGGCAGTCTTGTGTGGCAGAGAGCGATCTCGCCTGGTTTCATCATTTTTAGCTCACCGACCGTGGCCAATGGGGTGCTTTATGTCGCCTCGTCACTGGATGCGTCAGCAACACATTTCGATGGGAAGCTGTACGCGGTCGATGCCGCTACCGGTGACGTGCTGTTTAGCGACGTTGTCAGCCTGGGACAAGGAGAAGCGAGATGGGTCAATGCCTCGCCGACAGTTGACAACGGAATCGTTTACATCCCCAACTACAGCGACGGAACAGTGGCCGCGTTTGGACTAAGTACCTCTACTCCCAGTCCTACACCGACCGTGACGCCTACCGCGACACCAACGCCTACCACGACGCCAAGTGTAACTCCGACTCCGACTCCTACACCAACTGCAACCCCAACTCCGACCGCGACATCAACACCAACGGTAACGCCCACTGCGACGCCTGCCTCTACTGCGACACCCAGCGTTACACCCACGGCGACGCCGCGCACGCGACCGACGCCACGGCGTCACCCGACACCTTTGCCTCGACCGCAACCGCCCATTCGCTGAGGCGTAGTGGATCGGAATTTCGGCTGCCGGCGTGTACCGGCATGCCGCGGCTAGGAGGCTAACTTTTAATGCGGCAGTGGCGCGACACGCCCATTTTCTGACCGCCAGCACACGAAATTAAAACGTTGATTTCTCAGACGGTTACGCTCAACAATCAAATACTCCACATGAAGCTCCACCATGAAAAAGAAATCCACTTCGCAATCAGCCTTCTTTAACGTTCGCGTCTTGTTCGCTTCCGTTTTTTGTCTGGCCGGCGTCTGTATCGCCGTACTCGGCCTTGGGCCATTGTCCAATGCCTCTGCCCAGGCAGATGCAGCCCAAGCGCAGAACACAGAACAATTCGGCCAAACAACTGTGATGCACGCCTGGCACAACGACGTATCGCGGCCGCTGCGGGAGCAGCCACTGGTCTGGCCGCCGACCGAGACGGAACACGAAGCGAATCTCAACCCTAAGATACCGCATCAACATCAGGACGGACCGGACCCCGTTATCCAAAGCAGTTTCTGGCAGCGAATGATAAACACGCCGGCGATCCCCAGTCCCCTTCTCACTTGGAATGGCATTCAATACCCGGGTGTCGGCTGCAATTGTGCGCCGCCCGATACGGATGGCGAAGTAGGAAAGACTCAATACGTCCAAATGGTGAACGAAGGGCTGCAAGTCTTCGATAAAATCACGGGCACATCGGTCTTCGGGCCCGTTGCTATCTCTTCAATTTGGTCCGGGTTTGGCGGTTCGTGCCAAAACGCCGGCAACGGTGATCCGATAGTCGTGTACGACCAGCTTGCCGATCGCTGGATCATTAGTCAGTTCGCAACGCCGAGCGGAGCCAGTGTTCCGCAAGACGAGTGCATCGCCGTTTCGCAGACGGGTGACGCAACAGGTGCGTGGTATCGGTACGGTTTCCATCTGACCAGTAACTTCCTCGACTATCCGAAGCTGGGCGTTTGGCCGGACGGCTACTACATGGCGGCAAACGTGTTCAACACTTCGGGCACACTTTTCCTCGGCCCTCAGCCTTTTGTGTTTGATCGGGTCAAGATGTTGGTAGGCGATCCTACTGCCACCTCGCAAACGCGGGGCATTATCGGCGGATCCAGTGAAGAGACTTTCCTGCCAGCGGATCTGGACGGCATTATTCCGCCACCAGTTGGCGATCCGAATCACTTCGTCGCGTGGCCGCAGGGTAGCCCACTGATTTACAAGGTGTGGGCTTATCACGTCGATTTCGCCACGCCCGCGAACTCAACCTTTACGCTGGAGGCCAGTGTGCCAGCAGCGTCGTTTAGCTCGCTTTGCCCGACCACCCGCGCCTGCGTGCCTCAGCTGGGCTCGGCGGGTAACCTCGACGCAATCGCCGATCGCATGATGTTCCGGAACGCTTATCGCCGGTTCTCCGACGGCCATGAATCGCTGCTTGATAACTATACAGTGAGTGCCAACGCAGTAGCAGGGATCCGCTGGATCGAATTGCGTCGCACCCAACCTGGCAACTGGGGCATTTTCCAGCAGAGCACCTATCAGCCCGACACAACCTGGCGATGGATGGGAAGCATTGGGTCTGATAATCAGGGAAACGTTGCTCTGGGCTTTAGCGCATCCAGCAGCTCGATTAATCCACAAATCCGCTACGCAGGCCGACTAGCAACGGATCCCTTAAATGTGTTGTCAGGGGAACAACATCTTTTCGACGGCACCGGCAGCCAGACCGGCACGTCGAATCGCTGGGGAGATTACAGCGATCTCACTGTCGACCCGGTGGACGACTGCACTTTTTATTACACGAATGAGTACTACGCGACGACAGGCAGCTTTAACTGGCGTACGCGCGTTGGCTACTTCAAATTTGCCGAGTGCACGGCGCCGCAGAAAGGAACGGGGCACTTCGTGGTGACCGCGTGTAATGGAGGGGCGGCGATCACAAACGCCTCGGTGTCAATTGATGGTCGGCCCTATGGGGCAACACTTTCCGATGGCGCTTATGATGCGGTGCTAACGCCGGGATCGCACAGCTATTCAGTCTCGAAAGCCGGCGTTGGCACCCAAACAGGGAACGTCACTATCACCAACGGTCAAACCACAAACGTGAACGTCTGCCTGGGAGCTGGCCCGACGCCCACGCCCACTGTAATGCCCACTGCAACGCCCACCCCTACACCCACGCCAACTCCAACCCCAAACCCAACAGCTACGCCTACACCAGCCCCGACTGCCACTCCGACGCCAACTCCTACCCCCACGCAGCTGATTATGCTGACTGCGCAGGGGTACACGGTGAACGGCAAACGGAGAGCGGACCTCTCCTGGACCGGGGCGACTTCGAATAAGGTCGACGTTTATCGTGACGGGAGGCGTATAGTTACCACCGCGAATGACGGTTTTTACACCGACCGAATCCCCGGCCATGGCCCTGGCAGCTTTACATACCGCGTGTGCAACGCGGGCACGCAAACCTGTTCGAATAACGCGACCGTGACATTCTGACGTTTCGGACTCGTACTGCGCGCGATTGGGCAAAAATCACTCTGTAGCGGGCATCGATCCGGTGCTCCGCTGCCGACCAATTCCAACTTGCGGATTAAAGAGCAGCAGTGTCGGTCCTCTGCCGCAAAAACGCGGCAAAAGAACAAAAAAATACGCCGAAGCGTAAAAATATTCGTTGAACACTTCCTACATCTCACCTAGCGTCTCGTCACTATCGCGGCGTCGCCGCAATGCAAACCAACTCCACTAATCAATGAAAAAGAAATCCACCTCACAATCAGCCTTCTTTAATGTTCGTGTTTTAATTGCTGCTGTCTTTTGCCTGGCCGGCATCGCTCTCGCGCTGTTTGCCATGAGCGCGTTTTCAAATGCGTTCGCCCAGGCAAGAGGTAACAGAACCAATCAGGATGCGCCCGGTACGCAAACCCCTGACGTCGGTCGGATGATCGGTCCCGTTCGTCTGAACCAGGACCTTCGAACTCTCCCTTACGTTCCGCCAAAAGAGGAGTTCGAAGAGAGAGTCCTGACGCGCTATCCGCACGGAACGGGACAGTCGGGTGCCTCGACAAACTACGGCACGTCCGGGTTGCCGAACGTTCAGGCACTGGTCAAAAATCTGTCGCGTCCGGTACCCACCATGCCGCCTCCAATACTGACCTTTGAAGGGGAGAGCGCAGCACAGGCCTGTGCCTGTGCACCGCCTGACAGCGATGGAGATGTCGGCCCGAACCATTACATCGAAGCGATCAATGTCGCGTTCAGAGTGTTTGATAAGTCGGGCAACCCGCTCACCCCGGTGACTACATACAACTCGCTGTTCGCCCCCTTGACGGGCACGCCCTGCAGCAATCAAAACGACGGAGATCCATTTGTATTCTATGATCATCTTGCTGACCGCTGGGTCATAAGCGATTTCGCGTTTCCTGGGTTGCCCGGCAACGGGCCGTTTTATCAATGCATCGCCGTGTCTCAAACCAACGACCCCGTTAGCGGCGGCTGGTTCCTCTACGCCGTGCAGCATGAGCCTTCGCAACCCCTGTGGGTAGGTGATTACCCTAAGATGGCGTTGTGGAATAACCCGCAGCCCGGCGGCGCCTATCACCTGACGGTCAATTTGTTTAATGGTCCCGACCTCAGCTTCCGAGGCGTGCGCGTTTTTGCATTCGATCGGGCAGCGATGCTGGCTGGGCTACCAAACCCCACCTTGGTTGCCTTTACCGTCCCAATCGCTGGCGTCGGCGACTCCTATAGCTTTGTTTCCGCGAACTTTCGCACCGGCGATCCGCCGCCTGCCGGTAGAGACGAGATGGTGCTGGCCATCGACAGCCCGGCTAACGGCGGCGTCACCTTGACCCAGGTCCACGCCCGGTTGTTTCATGTCGATTTTGTCACGCCAGCGAATTCAACTTTCGGCCTTACTGCCAACCACCTTCCGAATGCCGAGATCGCCGTCAACGGGTTCATTGACGCTTTCTCGAATGCCGCTGGTTTTACAATTGTGCCACAGCAGGGAACGGCCCAGCGAATCCAAACCCTGGGCGATAAAATCATGACGCCGCTCGTTTACCGGAGTAGCGGTGGCACGGAATCGTTGTGGTCGTCTAATACCGTTTGTACCGATGCGCCTTGCACCCAGCAAACCGGTATTCGCTGGTATCAATTCAATGTGACCGGCGGCACGTTTCCCGCCACCCCTGTTCAACAGCAAACCTTCACCAATGGCAATGACGGTTTGTATCGCTTTATGTCCAGCATCGCCGTCGATAACGCGAATAACACGGCCATTGGCTACGCAACGTCAAGCTCAACTCAGTTCCCCGGGATTCGTTATGCGGGACGCCTTTCCGGCGATCCATTGAATGACCTCGGCCAGGGGGAAAATACACTGTTCAGCGGCGCTGGCAGCCAGACCGGCACCAACGGCCGCTGGGGCGATTATAGCTATACCGCCATCGATCCCTCTGATGGCACGAGCTTCTGGCACGTGGGTGAATACTACACGACAACCAGCAGCTTTAACTGGCACACGCGGATCGGTAAGTTCAGCTTTGGCGGTGGCGGAGGAACTCCGACTCCGACGCCAACGGCGACTCCAGCTGTCTGCAATTGGGCGGCCGGTCCGGACCTGCCTAACGTCGGCGTCCGCTTGGTTGGCGTTTACTTCCCAGCCAACGGGAAGTTTTACGCCATGGGCGGCCGCTCTTCCGACGCAGTCGGCAGCGAATTCACTCACCCGTTTGAATATAATCCGGCTACTAACACGTGGACCACCAAGGCGGCCACCTACCCTGACACCCATACGAACAACATGGCTTGCGGTGTGCTAACTGATGCCGGAACGCCTTACATCTACTGCGCGGGTGGTTCGCAAGTTACCGTCCCCGACATCGCCGATCGCGTATTCCGCTACGACCCTGTTGCCGACGTGATCACTCCAGTTGCTGCTCCCTGGCCCGGGGCGCAGGGAACCACTCTGCCCGGTGGTTTCACGGTCCTCAACAACAAGCTCTATATCCTGGGCGGATTCGACACGATCACGAACGGAGGCCAAGGGACAAACCAGATCTATGAGTTTACTCCTCCTACCACCTGGTTACTGAAGCCCACTGTTCTGCCTGTTCCGCTGGGCTACATACCCACGACGACAATCGGCAGCCTCATCTATACCGGTGGCGGCAGCGATATCACGGCCGGCTTGCTCACCGATACGACAAACTCTTTTGTTTATGATCCCGCGGCAAATAATATCAACACGATAGCCCCAATACCTCGGGCCACAGGCGAGACGAGAGCGCTGAACTTCAACAGCAAAATGCTGGTGATGGGCGGCGGCAGAACCGCGCCTAACCCATCCAACGAGGTGGACGCCTATGATCCAGGCACTAACATGTGGGCGGTAAATTCACCTGTCCCTGCGTTCACGAACGCACGGCGCAACTTCCCGACCGACACCGACGGCACAACCAGGATTTGGCTG
>DATBDI010000026.1:0-1664 GCA_036270025.1 Candidatus Udaeobacter sp.
CATCGCGACACCCGGTGAAGTGAAACATCTCAGTAACCGGAGGAAAAGAAAGCGAAAGCGATTCCGTCAGTAGTGGCGAGCGAAAGCGGAAGAGACCAAACCACCAGCTTGCTGGTGGGGTTGTAGGAGCCCGATGTGGTAGTGCAACGATTAGATGAAGCGAATGGAAAATCGCTCCAGAGAGGGTGACAGGCCCGTAATCGAAAATCCGCGCACGCCTAGGGATTTCCTGAGTAATACGATGCACGTGAAACTTCGTATGAATCCACGCCGACCACGGCGTAAGTCTAAATACTAATTGGCGACCGATAGTGAACAAGTACCGCGAGGGAAAGGTGAAAAGAACCGCTGTGAGCGGAGTGAAATAGTACCTGAAATTATGTGCTTACAAGGTGTCAAAGCCCCGCAAGGGGTGATGGCGTGCCTTTTGCTTAATGAGTCTGCGAGTTAGTGTCAGTGGCAAGCCTAAGTCGTTCTGCGATGGAGGCGAAGCGAAAGCGAGTCCGAAATGGGCGATCTTAGTTGCTGGCAGTAGACCCGAAGCCGAGGTGATCTACCCATGAGCAGGCTGAAAGTTGCTTAACCGCAACTGAAGGGCCGAACCCGTGAAGGTTGAAAACTTCTGGGATGACTTGTGGGTAGGAGCGAAAGACTAATCAAACCCGGTGATAGCTGGTTCTCCCCGAAATAGCTTGAGGGCTAGCCTCGTGTGCTGACCTGCGGAGGTAGAGCACTGGATGAACTAGGGCCCATACCAGGGTACCGAACTCAATCAAACTCCGAATACCGCAGGGCGTAACACGGGAGTCAGTGCGTGAGGGATAAGCTTCACGCGCGAGAGGCAAACATGCCAGACCAGCAGCTAAGGTGCCCAAATACCGTTCAGTGGAAAGGATGTGAGGTTGCTTAGACAGTGAGGATGTTGGCTTAGAGGCAGCCATCATTTAAACAGTGCGTAATAGCTGACTCATCGAGCGATCTCGCGCCGATAATGATTGGCGATAAGCGGTATACCGAAGCTCTGGAAGACGAGTGGTTTCGACCATTCGGATTGGTAGGGGAGCGTTCTAGCGACATCGAAGCCGAAGCGGAAGCGACGGTGGAGTTTCTAGAAGTGAGAATGCAGACATGAGTAGCGACAAGCCAGGTTAAATTCCTGGCCGCCGTAAACCCAAGGTTTCCTGGGGAAGGTTCGTCCTCCCAGGGTTAGTCGGGACCTAAGTCGAGGCCGAAGGGCGTAGACGATGGACAGCAGGTTCAATATTCCTGCACCGGCTGTGGTTAAGTTGCATCGTACATATGAGTAGAGACAGTCCGTCGATTGAAAGTGACGGTCCCGCAAGGGGACGCTGAGGCCTCTGGCCAAGGCGGATCTGTTAAAACTCGTATCAAGAAAAGCGATGCAATGTTCCCACGGTTGCCCGTACCGTAATCCGACACAGGTGGGTGGGTAGAGTATACCCAGGCGCGTGAGTGAAACCTCGTTAAGGAACTCGGCAATCTAGCCCCGTAACTTCGGAAGAAGGGGTACCCGTCGCAAGACGGGTCGCAGTGAAATGGGTCAACCGACTGTTTAACAAAAACACAGCACTCTGCCAAGTCGTTAAGACGACGTATAGGGTGTGACACGTGACCAATGCGGAAAGATTACGGTAAGTGGTTAG
>DATBDI010000027.1:0-5939 GCA_036270025.1 Candidatus Udaeobacter sp.
GATCTCAGCCAAGCGCTTCAGAATGGCAGCGTTCGCCGCAAGCGTTTCGCGCTGCTCGATGAACGCGCGAATGACATACACGCTCATGGCGATCGCTCGGTCACTACGCAAAATATTGGCTGCTTGCAATGCGCCGTGCTCAGTAAACACCCATGGTCGATACCGAATGTTTCGCTTTGATCCGGTCGCAATTTGCGACCGCATACCCACGGATGATCCGGTCGCAATTTGCGACCACATCGGTTCGACACCTCCGCGGTTGCTCTCGTTTAAGGTCGCAATCTGCGACCTTAATGATTCGGACTCATCTGTCGTCAGCTGAAATGCAAAATCCTTCGGAAATCGCTTCCGATTTCGCCGAAACTGCTCATTCAGCCGCTTCGTCGTGACGCCGTAAACGCGTGCAAGATCGACATCCAGCACAACCTTCTGATCACGAATCGTCAGGATTCGAATGTTCGCCGCTTTGTTCTTGGTCGCCACAAAGCAGTTTATTAGTCCCTCCAATTCCGGCGTCGAGACATATTCGCAGGATCATCGCAAAATCAGCCGCTCCAGGATGTGGTCGCATATTGCGACCGCTTCAAATCAACTCGGTTACCAGGGAGTCCAAGATCGCATTCTGAGACCTTAAAATTTCATGTGGGAAAAGCATTCGGCCAGCGGCCGAATGCATGTCGCCGCGACGACCGTTCCCCAGAATTGATGCGTTTGCATCCGTGCCCACCACGCCGTAGTCGCTGGACGAAGGCCGGTAATCCACGGTAATGTGTCCGTTATGTTAACCAGCCAGAAGGTAATTGACGCGATCAACGAGCAGATCGGGTATGAATTCAGCGCATCGCTTCAATATTACGCGATTGGTGCGCATTTCGCCGCGGAGGCACTGCCGCAACTCTCGCAGCATTTTTTCCGACAGGCAGAAGAAGAAAAGGGCCACGCGCTGCGGTTTATCAAATACGTCGTCGACGCCGGTGGGCGCGTGGCGATCCCGGCGATTGATGCCCCGAAATCGAAATTTAAGACCGCGCGCGATGCGGTGAAACTGTCACTCGATCAGGAGATTCACGTGACCAATCAGATCAACGGCTTGGTCGAACTCGCACGAAAGAAGAACGATTACATCACGATTAATTTCCTTCAGTGGTTTTTGACTGAGCAGCTCGAGGAAGTTTCGTCGATGGATAATCTGCTCAAGATTCTCGAGCGCGCTGGCAACGATCTCTTGCAAGCGGATGAGTATCTCGCTCGCGTGGGCGTGAGGGCTATTCCGACACCGCCCAAGGAATAAGGGCTTTACGAAAATATTTAGAGATCCCTCGACTTCGCTCGGGATGACAAACGGCGGACGAGTACCTCGTGAGGGTTGACGTGAAGGCAATGCCGATACCGGAAAGCGAGTAAATTGTAGAGGCGTTTGTGCCAAACGCCTGACGTTGGATCCGGCGATTGGCGCAAGCGCCGCTACAACCTCATGGAAGCAATCATGGTGGCATTCAAGGACCACTTTTCGAAACAAGCGGCGGATTACGCGAAATTTCGACCAAACTACCCGCAGGAACTATTCAATTATCTCGGCAAGATCGCGCCGAGTCGTCAGCTCGCTTGGGATTGCGGCACTGGGAACGGACAAGCAGCCGTCGGATTGGCGTCTGTGTTCGATCGCGTGATCGCGACCGACGCCAGTGCAAATCAGATCGCGAATGCGCAGCCGCACCAGCGCGTGGAGTATAGTGTCGCACCAGCAGAACGCAGCGGACTGCAATCGGCGACAGTTGATCTCATCATGGTCGGCCAAGCGTTGCATTGGTTCGACCTGGACGGGTTTTACCAGGAAGCGAGGCGGATGCTGAAAGATAAGGGCGTGCTCGCTGCGTCAGCTTACAACTTGTTAAAGATCGACCCGCCAATCGACGAGATTCTAAGGCGGTACTATCACGACGTGGTCGGCCCGTTCTGGACGCCGGAGCGCAAGTTGGTGGAAACGTTCGCGGAGATCCCCTTCCCGTTTCACGAAATCAGTTCGCCAAAATTCGAAATGAGGGCGCATTGGAATCTCGATCATCTGATTGGCTATCTCAGAACGTGGTCTGCCAGTCAGCGATTTATGGAAGCAAAACACACTGACCCGGTGGAACAGATAAATGAAAGCCTTCGAACCGCGTGGGGAGATACCACGCAAACACGAAAGATTATCTGGCCGCTGACCATACGCGTTGGTGTAAAGGGGACACTGAAGAGGCCTTCGGAATAATAGTAGCGCGAGCGTCGCGCTGGCGCTTAACCAGCTGACGCAAGCCGGAGGCTCGCGCTACTTTACCCGGCGGACTAGCGAACGCCGCTCCTTGGAATCACCTTCCGCGCAAAAGTCTTGAATAGAGCCAGCTTGAAGCAGTCTAATCGGCACATGAAAATCAAATTACCACTCAGTTTATTCGCCGCAGCAAGTCTCGCGCTCAGCAGCGCAGCCTTTGCAGCGGGTGCGAAGACTTATCAAGTGACCGGGCCGGTCCTCGAGGTCACCGATTCGATGATCGTGATCGAAAAGGGCGCGAAAAAGGAGCGTTGGGAAATCAATCGCGATGCCAACACCAAGGTCACGGGTGACCTTAAGGTTGGCGAGAAAGTGACCGTCACGTACACGATGACCGCGACGGAAGCGGAAGTGAAAGCCGGCAAGGGTAAAAAGAAAGAGGCTGCCGCTGCGCCGACGCCGTGAGGTGAGAATAACTTAAATCGCCGGATGCGCTTGGCGTGTCCGGCGATCTTCTGTAGCCACGTCGCTGTGCGACGTCCGGGCACAGCCCGCAGGGCCGTGGCTACATCACCTTCGGCGGTCAGAGACTGCCGCTACAGCGAAGCGAATGCGTGTCGGCGTTTGACACAAACGCCGCTACAACTATCTCCGGCGCCCACTGCCGCCGAGGATTCCGCCAAGCAGGCCGCGAGCGATTTGCCGGCCGAGTTGACTGCTCGCAGCGCGCATCGCGCTCTTGGCCATTGAAGTAGCAAACGAATCGTGAACACCGCCGCGCGGCCCGACCGTGGGCTGGAACGCCGCAGTCACAGTTCCCAATGCCTCCGTAAGCACAGACGATTGCGGCGGTACGGGTGCCGCTTCGCCTTGTGCCACCGGCGCTGCGCCGGCGTTTTGGGTCTTCTCCCCTGCTCTCGCCTGCAATTTTTCGTAAGCCGATTCCCGATCGATCGCGTTCTCGTAGTGACCAGCGAGCACCGATGAACCGATGATTTGCTTCCGCTGATCCGGAGTGATTGCACCGAGCTGACTGCGTGGCGGAACAATTTTCGCGCGCTCGACAATCTCCGGGCTGCCATTTTCATCCAGCATTGATACAAGGGCTTCACCTACAGCGAGCTCGGTGAGCACAGTCTCAGTCTTCAGTTTGGGGTTTTGCCGAAACGTCTCGGCAGCGGCTCTCACGGCCTTCTGATCTCGCGGGGTAAAGGCGCGTAAAGCGTGTTGCACCCGATTGCCGAGTTGGCCAAGAACAACCTCTGGAATATCGAGCGGGTTCTGGCTGACGAAGTAAACGCCGACACCTTTGGAACGGATCAGCCGCACCATCTGCTCAATTTTCTGTTCAACTGCTGGCTCGATATCTGTGAACAGCAGATGCGCTTCATCAAAGAAGAAGACCAGCTTCGGTTTTTCCGGATCGCCAATTTCAGGGAGATTTTCGAACAACTCCGACAGCATCCAGAGCAGAAACGTCGCGTAAACTTTCGGCGACTTTTGCATCAGTTTATCCGCAGCGAGAATGTTAACGACGCCGCGTCCATTTTGCGTCTGGATTAAATCTTCGAGATTAAGCGCGGGCTCACCGAAAAATCTGTCTGCTCCCTGCGATTCCAGCGCGAGCAGATTGCGCTGGATCGCTCCGGCGCTGGCGGTGGAGATATTTCCATACTGGGTTTTAAATTGGTCGGCATTGTCGGCGACGTACTGCAACATCGCGCGCAGATCCTTGAGATCGAGAAGGAGCAAACCGTTATCGTCGGCGATTTTGAAAACCATGTTGAGCACGCCCGCCTGCGTGTCGTTTAGATCGAGCAACCGGCTGAGCAACAGCGGACCCATTTCCGAAACAGTCGCGCGCACGGGATGTCCCTGCTCGCCGAACACATCCCAGAACACGACCGGGCAGGCCTCGCCGGTGAAACTGTCGATCTTAAGCTCCTTGGCCCGCTCCACGACTTTCGGATTATTTGCGCCCGGCTGGCTCAAGCCGGCGAGATCACCTTTGACGTCGGCCATGAATACGGCTACACCACGGGCGCTGAAATCTTCTGCCAACGTCTGCAGTGTGACTGTCTTCCCTGTCCCCGTTGCGCCAGCTATCAAGCCGTGTCGGTTCGCCATCTTCGGGAGGAGAAAGATTTGTTCTTCCGATTGCGCGATGAGAATTGGTTCGGTCATGATCCAAACTGTAAACGCGCGCTAATAGGCGGCAAACAGCGAACGCTCGGCATCCAGTACCAAACAGCTGCCGGACGTAACTCAGGCATCCCTGCCCGACGGTCACGTCGGGGTTCCAGCCTGCAACGTGCGGACAAGATATCCGCGCGACGATCAGGCAGGATGCCTGAGTTACTCAGTACAGATACGGTTTGGAGAGCGGGAACGCGTTCTTGATCAGTTCAACACGCGGTTTCCCCTCGTCTGCAATGACTACCTCCACGACATCGAACCGGAAAAGAATATCTGGATTATCGAGCATCCGCAGCCAGGCAAGCGCGCCGCGTGAAATTCGCTTCCGCTTTTCACGGTCGACTGCTTCGAATGGCCGCCCGAAATCTTCGCGTCCACGCGTTTTGACTTCGACGAATACGAGCGTGTCTTTGTCGCGGCACACGACATCAATCTCCCCACCTGTGCGACCGCGGAAATTGCGGAACAAGATTTTGTAACCGTTACGTTTGAGGTATCGGCATGCCAACTTCTCGCCGCGGACGCCTCGCCGCAGATGCCCCGATCTGGACGAACTCGTCCAATGCGAGAAGCGGTTGCGCCACCGGTTCGAAAGATCGGCGATGGATCGGGCAAGGACCGTGTTCATGGAGCCTCAGCAGATGCAGTTCGGTTCCGTAACCTTTGTGTTGCGCGAAGCAATACTGCGGGAACTGAGCGCAGAAGTCACGCATCATCCGGTCACGCGTGACCTTCGCGATCACGCTCGCGGCCGCGATGCTCTGACTGATGCAATCACCATCGATGATCGCCGTCTGCGGCAACGAAAAAGGAATTACCGGCAGGCCATCGATCAAAACGTGCTCTGGAGCCTCGAGCAGAGCCTCAATTGCCGCGCGCATGGCGCGGTGGCTCGCGCGCAGGATGTTGATCCGATCAATTTCTATTGAATCCACAATGCCAACGCCCCATCTGAGTTCGGCATTCGAGACGAGTTCGCAATAGATTTCTTCGCGTAACTCTGGCGCAAGCTGCTTTGAGTCGTTCAACCGACGATGACGGAATTTTTCCGGGAGAATGACTGCAGCCGCGACAACTGGCCCGGCAAGCGCCCCGCGGCCGGCCTCATCAATGCCGGCGATGCGCGTGACGCCGGTAGCGCGGAGTTTTTTTTCATAGCGAAATCCGCAACGCCGATAAGCCATCGGCAGAAGTTATCCGCAGATTGCGCAGATTTTCACAGGTTTTTTTTTGGCGACAGCACAGGATTATACATTCACATATCTCCAGATGCCTACTCGCCCACGAAGTAATGCACCACACCTAGAAAGCGAGGACGATGAAAAATCCTGGAATCGCCGCGAGCATAACACCTCGCCAATATGCGATTCGCAACCAGTCGGGCGCCGCCACTTAGATCATCTGCGCTTTCGCCGCTCTTGCGGCTCAGACAACAGATGTCTCTTCGGAAATCTGCGAAATCTGCGGACCGAAAAACCAGTGCTATTCG
>DATBDI010000028.1:0-2208 GCA_036270025.1 Candidatus Udaeobacter sp.
CACTGCAAACCCGCCGCCGCCTCTACCAGATGATCCGGGCCATACATTCGCCTCAGATGAGGAACTCCACAAGATGGACTCACGCGACTTGTACGGCATCACATGGGTGGGATTTAGTAGAAATATACACAACAAGACAGCCGACCAGTGCATCGGCACTTCGGATATTGAGATCACGCTCGTACTAAAGATTTTGATTCAAGAGGCTCTTAAACGAAGCAACTGCAAGGCTACTCAGGCAAAGAAACACGAAATCGGACACTATAATATTGTTAGAGATAATATAAGGAACAGGGCGCCTTCAATTATTGACGATAAGGTAAATGCTATCGACGCCTTGAAGCTGCCAGGTCCAGGTCGCATGGTGTATGTGGTGGGATCCGGTGCATGTCAACATAGTTGCCGCCGGGGATTTGTAATGAGCTTCTGATCAATCGGCCGTTTGTGTGGCGCTTCCTTTGGAAGTCGAGTGTGCCACGGGGCTTACTGCGGTGAAGGTCTGGTGCTCACCATCCTCGCCATGCTCGCTGCGCTGCGCGTGGCTGCGGGTGGTTCCGCTCCTCCCATCACCTTCGTCGCGCGTCGTGGCATGAGTATCCCCAGGTCGGGACGGAGAAGCAGGTCTTCCGATCGAACCGAGAAGCCGGGTCGATGATGTCAATGAAGGGACCAAGCTGTCGCGCTCTGGGTTGAGTGTGACGTCCGAGATGGGCGTCCAGTTGCGGGTCTGCCCGCTCCAGCGCCGCGGGTTCCTCTCACGAGCTCGCTGGTAGATTGCGTGCCGCTTGGCAAGCAGCGTTCGATCGTGTCCGGCATGACGTTGTGCCGGAGTGACATAGCGAATGCCACTATGACGGTGCTCATGATTATACCAGTGGACAAAGCGATTGGCCCATTGCTGCGCGGGAGCGAGATCCGTGAACCCCTTCTGTGGGAAGACCGGCCGATACTTCGCGGTGCGGAACAACGCCTCCACGAAGGCGTTGTCGTCGCTCACCCGTGGCCGAGAGTAGGACGGCATGATGCCCAGCCAATGCAACATGGCCAGCACAGTCGTAGCCTTCAGCGTCGCGCCATTGTCACCATGCAGCACCGGTCGCGTTGGCATCGCGTGGATGCCCTCAG
Organism: Candidatus Udaeobacter sp.; assembly: GCA_036270025.1. Taxonomy (GTDB): domain Bacteria; phylum Verrucomicrobiota; class Verrucomicrobiia; order Chthoniobacterales; family UBA10450; genus Udaeobacter. Next base: position 1,126 of record DATBDI010000028.1, read on the forward strand.
CGAGCGCCGTGCGCCTGGCCAGATGCGCAGCATGTTCGGCGGCATCCGTGTCATGCACCTCGAAACCCACGATCTTGCGGCTATACAGGTCGAGGATCAGATACAGGTAGAACCAACGCCCCTGCATCTGCGACGGAAGGAACGTCACATCCCAGCACCAGACCTCGCCGGGGCGAGTGGCGATATGAGTGCGCGGCGGCCCTGACTTGCGCGGCGGCTGGGCACGCCCACGCCGGTGCATTTGGCCACGAGCGCGCAGCACACGATGAAAGCTCGACTCGCTGGCGATGTAGATACCTTCATCGGCCAATGCCGGGACGATCCGCGCCGGCGGTGTCTCGGAAAAGCGCGATTCGTTGGCTACCGCGATGATCCGGGCCTGTTCGGCCTCGCTCAATGCGTGCGATGGAGCCGGACGATCGGCATCTGGCCGACGGTCACCGTTCGACAAGCCATCACCAGTCTTCCAGCGCTGCAGCGTCCGGGGATCAAAGCCAGCCAGAGCACAGGCCGGGGCAAGCCGTGCACCGTCGGCGCGGGCTTGCGCGATATCTCGCATCAGGATCTGGCGGTCTTCCAGGCGGGTCATACGTCCTCGCCGTCGTTGAAGACCGCTGCGAGTTTTTTTGAGAGAACAAGCAAGGCAGCCGTTTCGGCCAGGGCCTTGTCCTTGCGGTGCAGTTCGCGTTCCAGCTCCTTCACCCGGCGCCGATCCTGACGCGCTTCCACAGCACTGGCCGCACGCGGCTCGCCCAGACCCGCTATCGCATCCTGTTTCCAGGCATCCAGCTCCGCCGGATACAGTCCCTGCTCGCGGCTCCAGGCGCTGCGTGTCGCCTCATCCATCGCTGCAGTTGCGATGACTGCTTGCAGTCGCGCCGCCGCTGTCCAGCGTTGGCTGCCACCGCCAGGTCCGTTGGCCAGGGCCTCCGCCCGCCAGCGCTCCAACGTCGCCGTGCTCACACCAACCTCGCGCGAGACAACCTCGACCGCCGAACTCTCCGGCGGCAGCAGCCGCGCCACTATCCTGTCCTTGTATGCCTGTCCGTACCGAGCCACTGCTTGCTATCCGCGCCCCCAAAG
>DATBDI010000029.1:0-1922 GCA_036270025.1 Candidatus Udaeobacter sp.
TTTGCACCGTCAGGGCCGCATGGTTAAGACAACCCAGCCGGTTTTGAGCGACCACAAGAACCGGCAGCTTCATGGCCACCGCCAAATCGCTGACAAAGTAATCTGACCGAATCGGCACGAGCCAACCGCCTGTTCCCTCCAGGATGACGTATTCAACACGCTCTTGCAGAGCGTGAAAGGCAGAGAGGATCTGTTCGACATCGATCGCGACTTTCTCCAACAAGCTGCCCACAATCGGCGCCGCCGGCGTCCTTAACCAAACCGGATTGACGTCGTCGATGTTTAGCCCGTCACTCCCGGCTGCCAGCAGCGCCTCGGCGTCGCGCCGGTCTCCACAACATATCGGCTTCATGCCTGCACACTGCACACCTGACGCGCGCAGTAGATGTAACAGCCGTACGGTAATATACGTCTTGCCGACGCCGGTATCTGTCCCGGTGATGAAGAGACTCACGCGACCTGTTTTACACGCTCGAGTGCAGACGTCGAACGACCGGTGCAAACCGCCTGCATCATTGAGCGAAAAATTTTTGCGCCGTCGGCACTTCCGAGTCGCGCGTCGGACGCGCGATCCGGATGAGGCATGAGACCGAAGACATTCCGTTCCCGGTTGCAGAGACCCGCAATGTTTTCAATCGATCCATTTGGATTGGCCTCAGGAACGATCCGGCCTTCTTTATCCGCGTAACGCAAGATCACTTGCTCATTGGCGTTTAGCTCGCGCAACGTTTGTGCATCGGCGAAAAAGCAGCCTTCACCATGCGCTACGGGCAATCGCAGGAGCGAGCCCTTGGGGCAGTCGTGCGTAAAAGGAGAATCATCTACTTCGACGCGCGTGATGACCATGTCGCACACAAAGCGTAAAGAGCGATTACGCACCAGTGCGCCTGGTAAGAGCCCCGCTTCGCACAAAACCTGGAAGCCGTTGCAAGTGCCGAGCACGAGTTTGCCTGCGCGCGCGTCGCTAATCACAGCCTTCATCACTGGCGAAAAACGCGCGATAGCACCACAGCGCAGATAATCGCCATAAGCAAATCCACCCGGCAACACGATCGCGTCAAAATCATCGAGCGAAGTCTCCTTGTGCCAGACGTACTCGGCATGCAATCCATCCAATCCATTAATACCCGCGACACAATCCTGGTCGCAATTCGAACCTGGAAACTGGATGACCGCGAATTTCATTTTGACTTCAATGTGCGGCGGCGCGCTGTTCAGCGTGATAATCGTTCACTACCAAGCACGCGTGAATGACTCCTGGAATCCAGCCAAGCAAAGTCAAAATGATACTGAGAAAGAAACTCGCAATCCGTCCGGTCATCAGCACCGCGAGCGGCGGAAAAACCACGCAGAAAAAATATCGCAGCGCTTTCATCTCGAACTCTTCCTCTTCCGCTCCATCTTACTCTTGGTTTTCATCTTCCTCTCTTCCTGCTTTCCTGGTTCGCCGTTCCGCAGCTCGTAATCTTCAATTACTGGATTGGACAGCAAATCGCGGCAGAGACGATGCAATCGCGCTTCAACATCTCCATTTTGCCCTTCGATCTCGATCTCCATGTATTTGCCGATCCTGACGCTGCGCACCTCCGGCATGCCCAGGTGCCGCATGGCATCGCGGACGGCGTTGCCTTGCGGGTCGAGGACCGCCGCCTTCGGCATCACGATCACTTTGGCTTTCATCAGCCCACCATAATTCCGGCCGCGCACGCGAACAAGCGCGATCCCCTGCCGCGCTGCCTCCACTCGTTTGCTGAAATACTTATTTTAACAAAACGACTTCGAGCTCGCCGTCGCGCCGGAGCACGTTAACGCCTACGTCGCCTTCGTTATGCCTGGTCAGCAGAAGGTCAACGCGCGCAGCTCCAACTTTCAAATCACGAATGCTCACCTGGGGAAGGAAAGCCGGCAAAAGCGGTTTCGAA
>DATBDI010000030.1:0-1634 GCA_036270025.1 Candidatus Udaeobacter sp.
TGCGGAGGCGGAAAAGCAAGTCCTCGCGCTGGTGGAGGCGATCGACGATTACATCCCTGTGCCCGAGCGGCCTGTCGATCAACCGTTCCTGATGCCGATCGAAGACGTGTTCAACATTGAGGGCCGCGGCACCGTTGCCACAGGTCGTGTCGAGCGCGGCGTTCTCAAGAAAATGGGGGAAGTCGAACTGGTTGGTATTCGTCCAACGGCGAAGACCGTGGCGACAGATATCGAAATGTTCCGTAAGCTTCTCGATGAAGCCCGTGCGGGCGATAACGTCGGCGTTCTCTTGCGCGGCTTGAAGAAAGAGGAGGTTGAGCGTGGTCAGGTGATCGCGAAGCCCGGCTCGATTACGCCGCATAAGAAGTTCAAGGCGGAAGTTTACGTGCTGAGCAAAGAGGAAGGCGGACGGCATACTCCGTTCTTCACCAACTACCGGCCGCAATTTTATTTCCGCACCACGGATGTTACTGGCACGGTTAAATTGCCCGACGGCGTCGAAATGGTGATGCCGGGTGACAACATCTCCATCGAGGTGGAGCTGATTACGCCCATCGCCATGGAGAAGACGATTCGTTTCGCAATTCGCGAAGGCGGCAAGACCGTCGGCGCAGGGCGCGTGGGCGATATTTTGGACTAACAATCTTCCTTTACCTCTTCATCTGTGTCTGCTGAGTTGAGGCGAAAGCGGAGAAGAGGAAGATTAAGAGGAAGATTAAGCGGAAGAGGAAGATTAGATACGCCAGTAACTCAATTGGTAGAGTAGCGGTCTCCAAAACCGCCTGTTGGGGGTTCGAGTCCCTCCTGGCGTGAACTAAAAGGCCGCAAACACCGAACGCTCAACGCCGAACTCCGAAATTTGAATTCAGCAGCAGGTAAGTTGGGCGTTGGACGTTGAGCGTTGGATGTTGGACGTTGTTTTTGAAACTAAATGATAACCAAGATCAGGAACTTCTTCGGCGAAGTGAAAGTCGAGCTGCAAAAATGCTCATGGCCGTGGGACCCGAAAGAGAAAGGATTTCGCCGTTACAAGGAGCTCACCGACTCGACGCTGGTGGTCGTCATCGCCATGTTGTTACTCGGCGGCTACGTGGCGCTGTTTGATTTCGTTCTGGTCAACGTTGTGCACTTTTTCACTCGAATACACTGATTATGGCACAGGCACTCGCAGGAAAAGATCAATGGTATGTCGTGCACGTTCTTTCCGGGCAGGAAAACAAAGTGCGCGAGAACATCTTGAAGCGCGTGAAAACGGAGGAAATGGCCGACATAGTCTACGACGTGCTCGTCCCTACCGAGCGCGTATCGGAAATCAAGAAGGGTAAGAAGAGCGAGACGACGCGGAAGTTTTTTCCCGGATACCTGATCGTCAACATGCACTTGCTCGACGAAAACAATCAGCTGGTGGGGCGCACCTGGTATTTCATCCGCGACACACCCGGCGTGATCGGCTTCGCCGGGACTAAGGACAAACCGATTCCCATGCGCCAGTCAGAGGTGGACAGCATGCTCGCGCAAATGAAAGAGCGCGAAGAAAAGGTGAAACCCAAGGTGAGCTTCGAGGTCGGCGAATCGGTAAAAGTGGCAGACGGTCCGTTCCAGAATCAGACCGGGATCGTTGAAGAGATCGATCC
>DATBDI010000031.1:0-1817 GCA_036270025.1 Candidatus Udaeobacter sp.
GCGTTGGCCGGCGTGGCAGGTGCCGGCCAGGTGACCTTCACATCGGCAAACTTGGCATTCGTCAAACTGCCCGCCGAGGGAAACGTTATATTCACCTGGTAGCGGGTTTCCAGAGGAGGATTCCAAGTAGCCCCGCAAAGATTGGTGGTGCCTGCCAGGTTACTAGCGCATCGCCCTTCGCTGTCGAAGTATAATGGCGGCGGCGTCGCACCGCTGAGCGGGATACAGAATTGCAAAGACTGTGTCTTAGTTCTTGGCGTGGCACGCACATCCGCCATCACCGCAGCCATCAGGTTTGTCGCTCGAGTTTGGGATTTCGCGTTGCGATTTGTCTGCATGCCGACCGGCATTAAACCAAAGACGGCAATTAAACAAAAGGCAGCAATTCCCAAGGCTAACGTAACTTCGACCAGCGAAAACGCGGACGTCACGTGCCCCTTCATCGCCGGTAGATTCTTACGGCGCCGCCGAACCCGCTTACCGTGATCGCGACGAGATTCCCTGAATAAGTATTGGTTCCCTGGTTGTACGTAACAGCCAGAGCCGTGCCGTGAGTGGGCAGAAGCCCGACCTCTGCATACGGGGTAACTTGTGTGGCCCCTCCCTTGACTACGGCTTCGCCGCGTGGGCTGAATCGAATCCAGCGGTCAAACTGTGTTCCCTGCTCGGTAAAATAATAATCGGAATTGTGGTCGCCCCCCGCACCAACGCGATAGTCGTCACCTACTGGTGCGCGGCTTTCGAAGTCTGTACCGTCATCGGTCGGCGTGCCGGTATCTCCGATATGCGCATTGTCCAATCTGATTACCTTGCCGACGGGCGCGACGCCCGACGTGATGTCAACCCGGTTGCCAACTACGTTTGTGCCAGTTCCGAGATCCGTTCCATCCTTTGAGAATACAATCGAAAGCGCGACGTTTCCTGTAACGTTTGTAACGTTGGATCCGATCGACCCTGCGAATCCAACCCAGGTGTAAGTGTTGTTTGCCTTCGCGTACGTGCGGGCGCTGTCGAGCGCGCCTTTGATCGTGTATGCGGCGCTGGTGACGTCGGTGCCACCTTTGATGTACGTGAATGCTGGAGCCATCAGCACCAGCAAGGTCGCGATGATCCCGATGACGATTAACAATTCGAGCAACGTAAAACCCCGAATGCTTTCGGGGTCACGTTGCTTCAGCAAGGTGAACGCAGTTTGAATTGAGTGATCGGTGATCGGTAATCGGTGATCAGTTGAACCGCAGCCGCGACGGCTTTGAAACGGCGAGACGGTGAAACGGCGAAATGCCCAAGCGTGCGTAGCCTGCCGACGGAACCGATCTTGTTTACGACGCTTCATGTTTGCCCGGTTTCGTCATTCGACATTCGTCATTCCTTCCAAATACTTCTCCGGGAAAATCGCCGCGAAGTTCTTGCGCGCTCGCCATACCGCTCGGCGAAGGCGGACGATCAGGCGAGCAGGAGCTCGCGCTTTGTGCCTTCACGCGAACCCGGCCGGGGATGCGGGGGGGAAACATCGGAGGGCACACTGTAGCAACGAATTACGCTGGAGACAACCGCCTAGGGCGCGGGAGATTTCCTGCGCCCAAAACGGGCGGAGGACTGCTGACGGATTTCGAATCCGCGCTTTGGCATGCGTTCAGCAGTTCGCCGGCGCGCACAGGAGTGACGCGCCCTACCAGAATTCCATACGGCACTAGCGTGCCGCGCCGTACTGCAACGAAGGCGGGTGCTCCGCCGCGTACATACAACCTGAAGGCGAGGAGAGGGCCGCTTGAGATTTACGCGGCTTTGTCATTGCTTCACGTGTATCGCAGGAC
>DATBDI010000032.1:0-2978 GCA_036270025.1 Candidatus Udaeobacter sp.
AATAGGACCTTGCCGGAAGGTGCGCAGAGCGATTAGCAAGTCCCGAAAGGAACTGCGTATCTTAAGTCTTCACATTTGGCCCGCGATTTAGTATCGCCATCTGGCCGATGTATCAGAATCAAATACTACGCATATATCCACCGAAGCTTCTCGTTCTGTCACTTACGCTCGGCGCGAGTTTCCAATGTCTCGCCCAAACGCCGGAGCCTTTTGAAGTGCGACGCGCGGAAGCCGCGTTTGAAGAGCTGCCCGAACTAAAAGCCAGCGAGATCCTCAAGCCGGAGTTGCTCAAGGGACCGCATTATGTCATTCGCGACCCCGTCCCGACCGCGTCCGGCATGAATCAGTTCACGATTGATTCGGACTTTGGTGTTTTTGAAGCGGACGGAAACGAAATGCTGCTTCAACGGCTGAAGGAGATCGACGCGATCGCGCGACTGCGGGAGGTTTCGCGCACTGACGAGTTCAAGAATTCACTCCTTGCCGCGGCCAAAAGCCCGCTCAACTCGGCCAGGAACATCGCCAGAGATCCGGCGCAGGCAATTTCCAACGTTCCGAAAGGAGTTATGAAATTCCTGGGGCGCGCCAAACAGACCGTCGAGAACGTTGGGAAAGGCGCAGGCGAAGACGATGGTGAAGGGAACAGGATGAAGGATGCCATCGGGTATTCGGATAAAAAAAGAAAGATCGCGCTCCAAATGGGGATCGACCCTTACAGCACCAACGCCGTTCTGCAAAAGCAGCTCGACGATGTCGCGTGGGCTTCGTGGGCAGGTGGATTCACGTTTAGTGTCGCTACCTTTCCAATCAGTGGCCCGATCGGAGCCGCGCTCACCGTAACCAACCTTAACAGTACGGTCGAGGATCTCTTGCGTGAAAAATCGCCCTCGGAGCTCGAGCAAATCAATCGCGCGACGTTCCGCGCCATGGGAGCCAGTGCAAGTGACATCGAACGAATCCTTCAGGGCGGCGCGTTTACGCCGACACAGTCGACCGCTTTCGCCGTCAATCTCAAGGCACTTAAAGGCGTGACCAATCGCGGCGCCTTTGTGAAAGCAGCAGCACAAAAAAGTACCACCGAAACGGACGCTCTCTTTTGCGTTTACACCGCGGCCTTGATGAATCAGATCCACGAAAAAACGCCAATCGCTAGTATCGTCATGCTTCGCGATTTTCCGATCTGCGTCGCCAGAGACGGAACAATAATCGTGGCGTTACAGTGGGATTACGCTGCCTGGACGTCAGGCGCAGCCAGTTTCACCGATGAAGTGCAAAAACTCGCCGGGAAATCTGGTCAAAACGCGCATGTATCTGTCGATCTTTCCGGAGAAGTTTCCCCGCGTTTGCGTGAGGACTTGGAAAAGCGTGGTATGACCGTCCAGGATCGGCTCGTTCCAGGTCCGCTGAAGTGACGCTCCCGCGCAATGCTCGATCAAATATTTGGCCAGGTGTTTGCAAGCCAGTGGATCGTTTTTGTTGCTCTGGTGATTTTACTGGTAGGTCTTTCCGAGCTCGCATGGCGCATGGGCTTGGCGCAAAGCCGGAAGAAATCTGAAGCAGACAAGGACAGCGGCACAGTGCGCTCGGCCGTGCTGGCTTTATTGGGGTTGTTGCTTGGATTCAGTTTCGCCATTGCTGGCGCCCGGAACGAAGCGCGTCGCGAACTTCTGGTTGAAGAGGCGAACTCAATCGGCACGACTGCGCGCCGGGCGGAGCTGCTGCCGCAGCTGCACGCCGCCAACGTCATGCAGTTGCTTCGAGAGTATGTTCCGTTTCGCCTCGAGGCGCATCGTGAGGCGCAATTTTCAGAGCGATTTGCAACACTGCGCAAACGCACCGCCCACCTCCAGGACCGTTTGTGGGCTGAAGCGGTCGCCGCTGCGGCGGAGCGGCCATCGCCGATCACCGCCAGTTTCATCTCCAGCCTCAACGAAACCATTGATCTGGAGGGGAAGCGCATCGCAGCCAAACGCAACCACGTGCCGGGCGCTGTCTGGTTGCTGGTGTTGTGCGTGGCGGGTTGCGGTTTGTGGCTGGTCAGTTACCAGGCGGGAACTTCCGGGCGTCACTCGATTCTTGAGCGATTCGTTTTTCCACTTCTCGTTGCGATCGTCATTGCACTGATTACGGACATCGACACCCCGCGGGGCGGCCTGGTCTCGCTGGATGAGCGTCCACTGCTGGAATTGAATGAGATATTGAGTCGTTCTTCCACGGCGACCACGCCGTGACGTAGCTAATCACAGGTCGAACACGCTCAAATAAAACGCGGCTGTACCGAAGAAACAGCATCGGAAGACAAGCAGTGTAAGGATTCGCGAAAAAGAGAACGGACGCTACAAACGACGAGGGAATGCGAGGCAGGAGACTTTCGTCATGATGAGCGCCCTAAGGTGTTGGGAGAGTATCGCGCGTTGTCCACCCTCCTCGAAACATCAAGATGCTTCCCGCCTATTATCGTAAGTTCCCTGACGTTTTTCTGTCAGTCGGGGGGTGTTTGGCCTTAAGCGCAGGTGCAGTCTGTTTCGAATTTGACCGCGACCATCCAGGTCCATGGGTGAATGTCAACTAGGTGAGCCACGCTGCGGATCTCCGGAGTCGAGCTAATGAAGGCTCTCGACGTCTGGAGAGTCGAAGAAGGTCCGCCTAGCTGGGTGCTGCTCTGACGAGCGTTCGGATGCACAGCCAGCTAGAAGGAGCACTGAAAAGACAAAGTATAAAGTCGTCGTTCTCACAGGATGCGAAGAATTGCCTACGACATCATGGCGACCAAGACCGGACCCCAGGCGGTAAGCAAGATATTGCCAATCGCATAGGGTACAGTGTAGCCCAGAGCGGGGAGGTCGCTTTGCGCTTCTTCCTGGATCGCGCGAAGCGCGGCGGTGATCGTCCCCGCGCCGGAACAAGCACCCAGGACGATGACAGGGTTCATCTTCAACACATAACGACCGAATAAGATAGAGACGGTGTGCGGAAGA
>DATBDI010000033.1:0-2647 GCA_036270025.1 Candidatus Udaeobacter sp.
TCATCGGTTAGCGGCGGAGTGTCGGGCGCTTTCGCGAACTCAACGAGTTGTTCTTCATTGTAGATATTCGGCAACGTCGAAGCTACGCGATCGTCCGCAAGCAGCCACTGCAATGCCGCCTGCCCGAGTGTGCGCTCGGAATTGTCGAGGAAACGCAATTGCTCAACCTTTTTGACTCCGTTCAGCAGCCAACTTCGCGGTCGATGACTGCGATGGTCCGTAGGCGGGAACGTTGTCTCAGCCGTGTATTTGCCTTCCAGCATTCCGGACGAATGCGTCACCCGAATGAGAAACATGGTGTCTTTGCCGAATTCCGCAGCCGCATTGTGAAATGTGCGCCCGGGATGTTGCTCAAGCATGTTGTAAATGTGCTGGACGCTCGTGAGTTCGCGCTCGCGAATGCAATTCACTCCCTCGTACAGCCAGCCGATCGCCGGCCCCAGCGCAATGCCATAGTACCGAACTTTGCCTTCGCTCTTTAATTTCTCGAGCGTCTTCCAGAGCGCATCGTCATTAACCTGCTCCATCCGAATGTTGTGCAGCTGGAGCAAATCGATGCGATCCGTCTTCAATCGCTTCAGCGCTGCGTCGGTCGCGCGCGTGATTGCTTCTGACGAGAAATCCTGTGGAATTTCCCGCTGCCCCCGCCCGCGCGCCTCGCCGTGATGGACAAAATCGTAGCCAACCTTTGTCGCAATCACGATTTCATCGCGCTGATTCGGAAAGGCTTTGGCGATCAATTCTTCGCTTAGCCCATTCCCGTACGTGTCAGCCGCATCAAACAAAGTGACGCCGAGATCGAACGCCTTTTGCATAAGCGCGATCGCCTCGCCCTGCGTGAAATTTCCCCACCAACCAGTGGAAATCGTCCACAGACCAAAACCTACCTCGCTTACCGTTAGGTCACTGTTTTTGTAAGTGCGAAACTTCACAAAGGAAAGATTAACCACAGAGGACAGCGAGGTCACGGAGAAGAATTGCTTTTTTGTCTCGGCGTGTGCCGCGATCTCTGTGGTTGAGTTATTGGCAGAATCGCGAGCTATAGCATGCCAAGCATCTCAACGCTCAACTCCGATTAGTCGCGAGCGGGCGTCGCACCGCTTCGTTCAATTGGACGTTGGGCTTTGCTGCCCTGACAAATTGGAAGCGGATGATCGGGTCGTGACCTCCGGCTCTGCCTGATGCGTCATGCTCTACTGACCGCGGCTGATGGGGTCGACACCGGCGAACGTCAGGAAATCGATTATTCGAAAACTTTCGGGTGTGCCGTCGTGTGTTGGTAGGGTTGGCACCCAGTTAGGTTGCACAGTGAGGTAAGAATCGGGGTCCAATTGGAGCAGCCCGATGAATACCTCGGCCACGATTCGCGCCCCTACAGGGCCAAGACGTAGTCCGTCCTCCCTTAGCTCAGATTCCTTCAAGATGTAATAGAAAAGCGGTGTCGATTGGACAAACGAGGCGCGAATAGGTTGCAATTCCGCGAGCTCAGCGCTGCTGAGTGGTGGGATGCCCATTTCATTTGCGATCCTCTGGCCGGACGGGAGCATCCATGTGACACATCTCAATAAATTGCGTTGCATCAGCGAGTCCGGCGGCATCCCACTGAATATCGTCCCAAGGGGAAGGTGGAAGAGTGGCGTCGAAATTATTGTGTCGATCCTTTTGTTTGGACGTGCATCGGCACTGAAAGCGCCACCGAAGTCGAAAAAAGTCTGCCAGCCGATAAAGCGCCTCGGAGCTCTCGCGCCACCACGCAAGTCCACGGGGTCGGAGCTGCCTTCCCCCGCCGGGTCGAAAATCATACCAAAGAATGGCTGTCCAATGTCGCCGTGGAGGTTGGCGCGGTATGAAGGGCGCACCATACTGTGCCCGAATCGGTAGGTGATCTGGAACTCTACCGGGATAAACGCTTCGTTGTGTAGCGGGTTATAGAAATGGCGACCATTTGTTAGGACATCATCGATCACCGACTGAGGGAGGACGTGTGGCAGAAACTCGTGAAGGATCATCCACTCGTAGTGCCACACCGTCAGGCGACGTGCTTGTAAGTAAGCGTCATTGTCAGGGATCCCCGGATACTGCGATCGAACGAGATCCACCGCCTGGTTATGAAACAAAAGAAAGGCCGCGTGCAGACCGGCGATCATCATGTTCTCATCGTTGCGTGGGTCACCGATAATCGCCACGTGGTTAATCGGATCTCGCGGCAAATCCTCGAACTGGCCGTCGCTTTCGACTTGGAATTTGATGGGATCAGCCGGGTCATATAACTCCGGGTTGCCGCCTGGTCCGCCGGCGTAAACGGAGTCCAGATCAAAGAAGCAAGTGCGAGCGTTCTGTGAAATGATGGGCTGCGTCGGGAATCCTAGCCGGGATCTCTGGTCAAACGTCATATCATGGTCGATGAACTGGCCGAAGAACGTCACTCCAGCGGTATGGGTTGGATTGTTTCGGTTGACCAGACTGAGATTGGGATCCACGATCAGCGCCACAGGGCCTGCTGCCAAATCGTCGTTCGCATCCATCATCCCGCCCGGACTACCCAGCTGCATAAGAGCGTCGCGAACCGCATTGTTTGGCGGTGCGAACGGTGGCAAATGGAACATCCGACCAAAATGTCCGGTCAGCGCTGGATCCGGAGGCGGTG
>DATBDI010000034.1:0-3080 GCA_036270025.1 Candidatus Udaeobacter sp.
CGCGACCAATTCAACAATTTTTGTCGCGCGTCTTCGGTGGGAAGCACCCAAAACACTTCTCTCTTTCCAGCGCCTTTCAGGCTTGTGAGCAAATGCTTAAGATATTTGAAGCCGGAAATGCGCTGGACGCTTTCACGTCGAAACAAGCGCCACAGCAGAACCATCAAACCGCTATCAGCGATCGCGAGGTCGGCTGAGAGGATCGCCTCCCGATAAGGTTCGTCCTCGCGCAGTCGTGTAAAACACGTCCCCGAAGGCGCCACCAGATAGCCGCCTTCCCGGTGCATGAACGCGACTGCTTCATCGACAGTGCCGTTGAAGAACCGCAGGCCGAGAATCTGTCGAGTCGGGATCATTAAATGAACATCGAACATCCAACATCGAGCTCCGAATATCGAGAGCAAAGGAGCTGTCACGTCCAGCCGGCGAGCATTGTTAAAATCTCAGTGCAAAACCGAGAAGGGTTCGCCTCTCCCTTTGGCAAAGGGAGAGGATTAAGGTGAGGGATTGGACGAGCAGCACTCCTGAGTGCAAACCCAGATCGCTCTCAAGACGCTGTCGAGTTCCAGGCGAATCTGATGATTCCAAAATCGCAGTGCAACCATTCCTTTGCGGGCCAGGAATTCCGACCGCGCTCGATCCCGAATTTGTCCGACGTGGTAGTTATGCCCGCGACCGTCCAATTCGATCGCGAGCTTCGCGGCCGGACAGTAGAAATCCACGACGTAGGAGTCCAACGGATGCTGACGGGGAAATTTGTAGCCGGCAAACTTGCGGTTCCGCAAATGACGCCAAAGAATACGCTCAGGATCGGTTGCCTTCTTTCGCAACAAACGAGCGCGATTCACGAAGAATTATCTTACTCACCAGCGCAGTTTCGAAGAGTCGATCAACCACCCTTCACCTCAGTCCTCTCCCCGCAAGCGGGGCGAGGCGCAGTAGTATATCCAGTGTGTTGCGTCCTCAGTTGCTGAAGCGAGACGCCCTCGCGGGCTCGTTCGGAGTTCCGCGTTCACGCGGTCCGCGGAGGGAAACCCGAATGCTCTCGGGGAACTCCAACTAACAGAAATCCGCATTCGCTTTGGCGGCGAATTTGGTAAGGTTTCGGCCAGTGCAAAGTCTGGCGACTCCACAAAAGCCTGCTGAAACTTCGCTGGTCTCCGGCAGGCAATTTTCAGCGCGACTTGCGCTGCCTCTTCTCTTTTTCGGTGCGCTCTGGTTCATCCTGTGCAGGCAACTCAGCGGCGAATGGCTGGTCAACGAGCAATACAACTACGGGTGGTTTGTGCCTTTCTTTGCCATCTACCTTTTTTGGCTTCGTTGGCAAGATCGGCCGCCCGCGGAAATTTCAAATTTCAAATTTCAAATCTCAAATTCAGCAGCGCTTGCAATGGCAATTGCTGCGCTGCTGTTGCTTCTGCCGGTTCGTCTTGTTGAAATCGCATCACCGGAGTGGCGACTGCTCGGATGGATCCACGCGGCCTCGGTCGCTGTGCTAACACTCTTGTATCTATGGTGCGTTGGCGGCAAACCATGGGTCGGCCACTTCGCGTTCCCGGTGGCATTTTTTTTCGTCGCGGTGCCATGGCCAACAGCAGTGGAAGTTCCGATCATTCAGGGGCTGATGCGTAGCGTCGCCGACGTCGCCGCAGAAACAGCGATGCTTCTTGGGATTCCTGCCCAGGTCGAGGGCAACTTGATTCGCGTAAGCACCGGGCTCGTAGGCGTAAACGAAGCGTGCAGCGGGATCCGTTCATTGCAGACGTCACTAATGATCGGCTTGCTTTTCGGCGAACTAAAACGGCTTTCGGTTTTGCACCGTGTCGCGCTCGTTGTCGGTGCGGTTATCATGGCGCTCTTCGCTAATTTTCTCCGTGCGGTCTTTCTGGTAACGGTCGCAGCAACGAAAAATGTTTCGGAGGTCGCCCGGTGGCACGATATTGCCGGTTACACCATCATCGCTCTTGTTTTCGTGAGCACGATGGGACTCGCCTATTGGCTCGGAAAATCCGAAATCCGAAATCCGAAATCCGAAATCAAAGGTCAGAGCTCAGAAGTCAGAAGTCAGAGGTCAGAGGTCCGTGGTCGGTGGTCTGTTGTCAGTAGTCCATACGTCGCCGCGGCGCTCTGCTGGCTCTTGTTTGTCGAGATCGGGATTGCTGCATGGTATCGCGCCCATGAAACCAATCTAGTCAGCGGGATACGCTGGACGGTGCAATGGCCGGAACACGCGCCTAACTTTCGCAAACTGAATATCGACCCGGAAATTCGCAGCGTCCTCCGTTTCGATGAAGGCCAGACTGCTGCCTGGATGCTGAAGCCGCCTCCGAGCTCCGAAAGTTCCCCGCCCGCGAAAACGTCCGGGACGCAAGTGAACCGGCTGCCGCCGAATGCGGTCGCCTGTTATCTGTACGTTTTTCGCTGGAACCCCGGCCGAAACAGCGCGCTTCTGGCGAACCTCCACCGGCCGGATGTTTGTTTGCCTGCAAGCGGCTGGACCCAGGTGGCGGACGACGGGGTGCGGAATTATCCGGTGACCGGCGCGTTTGAGTTACCATTTCGCCATTTCGAATTTCAGCGCGCAATCGGAAATTCCGCGCCGCAGACAGCGCATGCATTTTATTGTTTATCGGAAGACCGCGCTGCGGAGAGTTCCGCGCCGGCCCCCACGAGTCTGCCGGGCATGACCGGAAGCCGTTCCGAATGGACGCGAGCTGAGCGTCTTCGCACGGTATTGGAAGGACGCCGCCATCTGGGACAACAGGTCATCGAAGCAATATTCGTCAGCAACGAACCGTTCTCTTCAGCCGAGGCCGAATCGCGTCTGCGCGATTTGGTGCGCGAGGTCGTCGTTTTGCGCGAGGCGGCGAAATAGGTAGGGGCGGTTCACCCGAACCGCCCGCCGGGCGATTGAGGTCAATCGCCCTACCTTCATCGCAGCCGACACGGCTGCCTCTACAGACCCATCCCACGAAAAATCTTAAAAAATATCTTGCCATGCCTCGGGGAATTGCTACAAACGGCGTGATTCTTCGAGTTTTGGGAGGGAACCATGCTAAAATTTAAGAGACGTCACCGGC
>DATBDI010000035.1:0-5518 GCA_036270025.1 Candidatus Udaeobacter sp.
ATCGCTTGAATGTTATCTTAAGGCAGGATCCGGACGTGAATTTGCGCGCGGCCACTTGTGACAGCTTTCGGGGCTGTGTTTAGCGCCAAAGGCGCGGCATCCACCGCCAGCCTGGGGCAGCGCCCCAGGTTCCATGGCAACAAAAGAACATCAGCGCTGAAAGCGCGAGTCATTTCTACTGAGTCGCGCTTTCAGCGCTGGGGTATCCGGACAATCGGATATCTGGGGCGATGCCCCAGGCTGGCATGACATCAGCGCCTTTGGCGCTAACCAGATACCCAAAACCTTTCTGAACTTCCGCCGCTCCTAGCCATCAATGCGCGTGCGCCGCTGGCATCGCGCGGCGTTACTGACTCAGCCGGCCAGCGACTACCTGCATTGTCCCGGCACTAGCAGGGACAGCAGTTGGCATTTGCGGTACTCCTCCAGACCGCTTCATCGCCCAGCTCTCGACGAGTCGGACAAAAAAGTATGCAAATACGACAGGCCAAAGCACCAGCAGAGTGATGTCGCGGCCGAGATTGAAGGTGAGACCCGCGCCAAGCATGAATAACATCAGGCGCAGGAGCGACTTTCTCTGTTCCCACCAGCGGATCAGCAGACCAGTCCAAAGGGCCATCAGCATCCCGGCTACGACCGGACCAAAGATTTGGCCAAAGTTCAAGACGCCGCCGCCGATCATTCCGGAGGAAATAGTGGCGTTCACATCCATGTCAGGGTCATTGCTCTCAAATCCGCGCGCCTTCGCGTAGTCAAATCCAATCAATGGCTTTGAAGGCCAGATCATACGCGGAATGAAATTAAGTAGCTCATTCAAATATCTTGCGCCATACGCCGGAGAGGTATCGCCGGTGTCGAGATAAGCATTCACGAAGCAAAGCTCCTGAATCATGTTCAGGCCGCTTTGCCGCACATCTTCATCCATCAGCTCATGCGGATTCTTACTGGCGAGCACCTCTCTGAAGCCAGTGCTGCGAAATTCAAGCACAAACTTGAAACCCTCATTCAAGCAGAAGAAGGCAATCGCCAGAATGGCCAGTTTTAGGATCAAAAGATGACGCCCATGAAACAGATATGTCAGGATAAAAGGCAGGACCACTGCAAGAAAATGGCTGCGGTTTCCCCCGAAAAAGAAATACGGGAGGGTACTGGCAAACATTGCGCCTGCGAGTAACCGCCAGGCAGTACTGCGCTGGAAAAATACCAGGACGCCAAGAAACGCTGTTACAGCAAGAAACAGATAACCTGCGAAGGCGATGACAAATCCGAAATTCTCCGCTGCACCAGGCCCCCACATCGCCGGGCCGGCGCGGCCATCCAGCGGAAATAGAGCGCCCATCACA
The DNA here is from genome assembly GCA_036270025.1 of Candidatus Udaeobacter sp. Classification (GTDB taxonomy): domain Bacteria; phylum Verrucomicrobiota; class Verrucomicrobiia; order Chthoniobacterales; family UBA10450; genus Udaeobacter. The sequence continues at coordinate 1,344 of DATBDI010000035.1, forward strand.
TCACCGTGCATTCGAGCGATGCCAATAATCAAAAGGACAAGCCAAAGCGCCCCGGCACCAATCAAAATCTGCTCAGGAGTAAGACGCGTATCAAAAACGCCCGAACTCCGCCGACGGAGAATCCAACGTATTGCAACGGGTGCGAAGACGCGGAATCCGATTAAGAACAAGACTACCTCCCCATAGCTTTGGCCTAACGAGGAGGAAGGCAGAGAATCATACTCCTCCGGGTTTATAAACGGATCGACGAAATACCAAGCGAATACCGTGACGTACACCGCGACCGCGATACCAAAGCTATCCCGCTTCAACAGCCTCATGCAGCTTTCTGCCGTCAACACCACCAACGCGACGGCAGCGAAATAGAAAGTTAGTTCATGGGCCGCGTTCGACCGAAAGAATGCTTCAAAAGAAATGGAAGTTGAAAGAATCATCATCACGAGCAATTCCTACAAAGTTTCGCCCAGGTGCTGCAGCTGGTTGGCAAGCGCCTCGATTGTGAAGTTATCACGCACACTTGACGCGGACGCAAGCTTTTGCAGCCGGTCCGGACTCGCGATGCAATCACGGACCGCGTGTGCAATGCACGCCGCACTCGGTTCATCAAGAATGATTCCGTTGACGCCATTTTCCACGACTTTGCCGCAATTTTTCGATGCAATAACGGGTAAGCCGTGCGCCTGCGCTTCCAGTTGCGTAATGGCAAATCCATCCGAGAGCGTCGGAAGAATAAAGAGGTCTGCATTTCTGTAAAATCCAGCTGCCTGGTTGCGCGTTACAGGGCCAAACCATTTTACTCGCCCAGCGTCGGTGACTTTGCCGGCGTTTGCGATTTCCACAGGTCCGACCATCCAAAATTCAACGGGCTCATCATGCAATATTCGAGCGGCCTCCAGTAACCTGGCGACGCCCTTGCGCAGATTAATCAGACCAAGAAACAGCACGCGCAGCGGCCGCTCCTGCGTGAAACGCGCGGGGTAGGATCGGGGGCCCCTGACTTCTGACTTCTGACCGCTGACCTCTGGCGTTTCGTACGCCAGCGGAATAACTGTTACTTTTTCCCCGATAACTCCGGCCTTGATCAGGCCGGTTCGCGACCATTCCGAATTCACAGCAATCCGGTCGGCAAGCTTGCATTCTTCACGCCAGGAAGCCCAATATTCAGCCGGCGCAGGGTGCCAGTCACCCGCCAGCTGAGGCACGCGCGCCGCCTCTTCTGCCACAATCCTCTCTTCCTCGAGCCCAGGATCGATCTGAACGAGCAGCGTCTTCCAGCCGTTTGCCTTTGCGTAGCGAAACGGCTCAAGGGCGGTGTAGCTATAGCTGCACAGAACGAGTTGAGAGCGTAACGCTCCGTGGGAGCCACGCTCCTTTACGGTGTTGAGAGTTGAAAGCGTAGAGCTCCGTGGGAGCCACACTCCTTTACGGAGTTGAGAGCGGAGAAAGGAGACGACGTTGCGTTGGAACCATCGGTTGCGGGCGAGTACTTTTGGCCACCCCCTGGAGTCACGAGCGCCCGCAAGCATTTCAAAGAGCCCCAAGGACGAATTAAACGCTTTCACTCGCGCGTTTCGTAGCGTGTCGTGAAATCTCTCTGGGAGCTTTGACCCGCGATCACAGATTTTCGCGAGCAAAGATGAGGGCGGGAGCCATGCATCGGTTACCAGATACCCGAGCATACCGATGCGAAACAAAGCCCGGGGGATGGCATAGTGTTCACGCGCGCCGAGTTGGCAGCAAAGCCATTGCGAGGATGGCAAGTTGGATGGATCGGTAGCACGCACGATTACCCCTCAACCCTGCTGGTAATAACTCCACAAGATCCCCATTCCCAGGAGAGTACCAACAATTATTCGTGCGGCCCAGCGCCGGGGCGATTGACAACGAGCATCGACTATCAGGTAGAGCACGCCAAGCGCTCCTACGATATAACGACTTGAAAACTGCGATGTGATTTTCATCGGCGCCAGGAGAAGTGCGCCAAGACTCATCAAAAGAAACACTTGGACCGGATCTCGCCGTTCTCGCCAAAATGTTTTGAACGTAGTCCACGCCCAAACCGCAGCAATTGCAGCAAGAGCACAACCAACGACGAATCCGATCCACAACCCCAATTGCATGCCAAATGCGTGAACAAGCAAAGACTTTGCTGGAGGGTCTTCATAGTTCCGAGCGAAATACGCCAGAGCGAATCCACAAAGGGTACAGATTATCCACACTGTTGGTCGCTGGCCGGCAAGCCATCTTGGATTTAGAAACAACGTAGCCGCAGCTGCATAGCTCAACGAAAGTAGCACGTTTGTAAGGCTCACTGATGAATAAGTTATCCGGTAGAGGTGCGGCGGAGCCAGGCCATGCCACAGTGCGAATAGCCAGCCGCAGGTAGCAAGAGCCGTTATGATGCATACCAGTACCGCCGGCGACTTGCCGCGCACCCAAAATATCATCATGACTAGGACAGGAAGAACGACCAAATATGTCTGGCGTCCGAGAATCGCTGCTCCCAAACATAATCCCGCCAGAAACGCTAAGCCGAAGGTTGCTGGTGATAACACAACGTCGGAATTGATCACTATCAAAAATAAAAGAACAAAACAGGTGAAGAAGAGTAGTGCCGGTAACTCGGTCAGTGCCATACCTACGGCAGGCCAAAGGAATGGCACCGCCAGAAGCGTGCAACCAGACAATAGCCTTGTTCCGAGCGGCTCCATTGGCTTATGCGTTGCAAGCAGTACAACGACGCAGAGAAAACAGCAGAAATTTACCCAACGAATCGCTGGCGGTTGCAAGCGCGTGATCGGTGACAGTGTCAAGTGAATTGCGGAATAAAGAGGTCCGACGCTGCTAGGATTTTCAGGCGACGGCAGCGCGTGGAGCCACCCGTTCTTCGCTATAAGATAAGCTAGCCTGAGATTGCCCTCCTCGTCATACCTTAGTTGCGATGGACTCGTGGCAATCATTGCCATTAAGGCTAAGAGGCAGCCGGTTACGACGATAAGCTGCAAGCGTAGGCCGCGGCAAGGTATTGAAGTACTCATAGCCGATCCTCGTATTACCGGTGTGACCGCAGATTTGCGCAAGCGAAATTCAACACGGGAGTGTGACAATCACAGCGAACCCACTTCATTCTGTTAGCGCTTCTCACAGATCTTGTAGCCGCCTCGCTGTGTCGAGGCGCTGTCAGTGATCGGACGCAAAACACGGCGACCCAGCGCCGTGGCTACAACGCAGCGCATCTGTGACATGAATTCTAAGGCAACGCGAGCCAGCGTTTGTAGCCTCTCCATGAAACAGGCCGGCGGTGTCGAACACAATACGGAATTCCACCCAGCGCCTGCCACCACCAACTGGGTTCCCGAATGACCCACGACCAGCCGCGTTTGCAGGCATACCGAAACTGCGAGAAAACACGCCAGGCAGCGATTCCGACTGCGAAAGGGAAAGGACATCGCATTGCGGTGCTCCACAATTCGTTGCGCGCGTGACGATGATGAATGCGAATTTCATTGCGCGCCTGCCTGGAGTAATGGTGACGAATCGTGACAACCGGGGAGAAGAGTACCTCATAATCTGCCGCCACACATTGCAGGGCATAATCCGGTTCTTCATACATGTGGAAAAACCGTGACTCAAAGCCGGGTAGTTGAAGATAAGTGGACCGACGCAGCACCGCGCCGGAGTTAGCAAACGAACGCGTTAAATGTTCTGAGCCGAAGTTCGTTTGCGCAAGTGTTTCGGGATACTCGTTGGTGCGCTGGGGAAAATGGAGCACCGCCAGTTTGGGCCGCTGTTCAAACAACGGGACGATGCGCATTATACAATCTAACTGCTCCGGATAACTGTCGTCATCGAGGGCCAGGACCAAATCACCTCGCGCCTCGCGCAGCATCCGATCACGCGAAGCCACCGAACCGAGGCCAATCTGATTGACGAACACCCGCGCTTGCGGCAACTCCGCGTTCACCGCCTCGACCGTATTCTCTGTGGAGCCGTCGATCGTGATGAGGACCTCCAGCGGAGGCGGTTTTAATTGCAGTAAAGCACAACAGGTCCGCCGCAAATCGGAGACGCGGTCTTTGGTGGTGATCATTACGGAAACAGTCATCGATAAGAAACATTAGAGTCATACAATACAGCGGCAGCGAGTTCCGAGAGACTTGCTCTCTCGTGGTGAA
>DATBDI010000036.1:0-4405 GCA_036270025.1 Candidatus Udaeobacter sp.
GAATCACGTACCAGCCTCGCATGGCCTCTGTGCCGGCAGAACTCTTTTCCATTTGTGTGGAGTTCAACCAACCGGCGCCTTTGCATTGAATCCGCCGTGGACGAACGTCAGAATTTTCATTTGCCGAGAATTCCGGCAAACCACCCTTTTCGCTTGCTCTTGAGAGCTTGCTGGAACTGCTCCTTTACAAAATTGGGGTCCCTCGCGTGAGCCAGCGCGTCTATGAGACTGATACGGTCAGCTAGAAGTAACTCGATAAGACTGTCGTCCACCGAGTGCATGCCGTCTGCAGCGCCGATTTGAATCAGTCCCGGTATCTGCGAAAGTCGGCCGGCCCGGATACAGGCCTCGATTCCCGAGTTCACGGTCAACAATTCCGTGGCTAAAACCAGGCGTGACTGGCCGCTTTGCGGCAGGAGATACTGGCATACGACTCCTAACAATGACCACGCGAGTTGGGCGCTGACGAACTGCTGACCCCCTTTTGGAAAAGCATCCAGAATTCGCCCAATGGCGGTTAGCGCGTCGTTGGTCTGTATTGTTGCAATCACAAGGTGGCCCGTTTCTGCCGCGGTAATCGCCGTTTGGATCGTGTCCAGGTCCCGCAACTCTCCAACAAGAATGACGTCCGCATCCTGCCTTAACGCGTTCTTGAGCCCTGAAGCGAAGCTGTGCACGTCGGAACCAACCTCGCGCTGGTTCACCAGGCTTTGCCCTTGTGAATGAACAAATTCGATCGGGTCTTCGATGCTTACGATGTTGACGGAACGCCGTCTGGCTATCGTCTGAGCCATGCTCGCCAGCGTTGTGCTTTTGCCTTCACCGGTGGCACCAGTCACCAGCACGAGGCCGGCGTGCTCGTCACACCACTTATCCACCACGGGAGAGTGTCCCAACGACTGTAGATCGGCGATTTCGGCAGGGATACGCCGGAAATTGGCCTCGAGCGCGCCTGAGACGTAGCACGCATTTCCGCGAAAGCGACCGAGATCCTGGACCTCCAACGCGAAGTCAAGCTGCCATTCGGTTTCCAGCTTTGCCCTTTGTCCCTCCTTCAAAGCATCGATAACCAATCTCCTTGTGTCTTCCGCAGACAGCGGTTCTTCCATCAGGGGCTGGATGACACGCGCGACGCGCATCATCGGTGGCGCCCCTGCTGTCAAATGAAGATCAGAAGCGCCCTGCTCGCCGGCAAGGACCAGAAAATCGATCAAGTCATGTTCCTTCATAAGGATTCAAAATCGTGCGGGGACCAACCAGCTGATTCCCCTGATGGCGCGACGAAGCTCGGATTCATTGCTGACTGAAGCGATGGTGGCCGCTTCCGTCATAATCTTGGCTTGGAGAGCTGTGACCGTCGATTGCAAAAATGAAACGACGGACGGGTCCGATCCGCGGGAGATATACTGATCGATGTTCTGCAACTCTCGCCTGGCGATCCAGTCGCGCATGGCACCCGCATTTTCGACGTGTTCCACCAGTAAATGCAGGCCGCCGTCTGCAGATTCAACCAGTTTTTGGCACAGGACGCCAGAGAGCTGGTTTGCCAGAAGGGTTACACCATGCTTCGCGTCTTCGGCCGGGAACAGATTCACATAGCGCTCCATCGTGTCGGCAACCCTCTCAGAATGCATGGTCGAAACAACGAGATGGCCGGTCCTCCGAAGCCTGGAGGGCCGTCAACGCCGTTTCGTAATCCCGGATCTCACCGACAAAAATGACATCCGGCGCCTGCCGAAGCGCGCTCCGCAATCCGGTCGCAAAAGTGCCGGTGTCACGTCCGATCTGTCGCTGAGTGAAATGACAGCGATCGCTGGTGAACTGATATTCCACGGGATCCTCGATTGTCACCACATGTCGCACCAGGTTCTCGTTCATCCATTGAAGCAGGGACGCGATGGTTGTGGATTTCCCTGAGCCGGTTGGGCCTGTCACAAGAATCAGGCCGTGCTCGCGAGCGCCCCATCGGGTCAGGAGCCAGTCGGGCAACCCGAGCGCTTTCAAGCTGGGAACACTTGTCTTGATGCGGCGCAGGACCGCACCGAGGCGACCCATGGTGCGGTGAAGGTTCACGCGGTATCGCGTGTGCGTGCGCGAGATAAAGCCGCTGTCGCGATCCATGTCGCCCTCGATGTTCCCGCCGCAGCTCTGCCAGAGTGCGGTGATGTCTGCCAGCGCCAGGGGTTCGTCGCCGAGCACGATGATTTGTTCATTGACCTTGAGCCGCGGCACCTCGTCCTCCCGAAGGAAGACATCGCTCGCCTGCTGCTGCTGCTCCGCGGCGTCGAGAATGCTATCAATGCTTTGCGGCATGGCTCTCGCAATTGTTACCACCCTGCGAATACGTGGCAAACATTCCTGACTGATCTGGAAGCTGCGCAGAATCCAATCTGGCTGCAACGGATACGAAGCAACGGTCAGGCTTTCAAACCATGGCCATGATTTTTCCTAGTTCCTGGATTCCTAATTGGTTTATCGCTTCACGCCCGCGCTATCGCAGCCGTAATTGTCAGAAGCGGCACGATCGCAAACTGCTCGCCACCGTTGCGCAGCCATCCCTGAAAACCATTCGTGTCGATTCGTGTTAATTCGTGGTTTAAGAAATCAGGAAAAGAGGAACCCTCTCTCCCAGAAAACGAAATTCCCTTTCCTGCGTTCCTACATTCCGAATTCAAATCTGTGTTGATCGGGATCCAGGGCAATCTGTGGAACTGAACATCCGTGTAAATCCGTGGCTGTCTTCTCTGCCGCGCAGCCCAGGAGCCAGTTGCCCCAACGCTAGAATCAAAAAAGAGGAACCCCTCTCTTCCGAAAAAAGAAATTCCCTTTCCTGCGTTCCTACATTCCTAATTCAAAAGTTCCAACCGGGATCGAGGGTAATCTGTGGACTAAACATCCGTGTAATCCGTGGCTGTCTTCTCTGCAATTGGAGTCGCTTCCTCTGCCGCGCCGTAGCATCCGCGAAGGCAGATGGTTAATAGAACTAGGCGAAAACCTTTTTAACCCATCAGCAATTCCATCAATTTAGCGCTCAGCGAAGCTCGTTTATTGTTCACGGAACCAGCTTGCTACCGAGCTTCGATGCCTTATAAGGGAACTGTGAGCAAAAGAAAAATCATGCGCATATTTCTGCTGGGAATGCTGTTGGGTGTGATCATCACGGCCGGGGTGACGTATTCGTTCGCGATACCGGCCAATAGCGACTACTGGCGAATGGAGATTTTTAAACGCGGTGGCGCAGCCTGGACTTCTGATAAAACCGGTCGTATCGGCTGGAGATGGATGGTGGACCCCATCCCCGATGGTCCGATCCCCGCAAAGCGAGCTGTCGTACCGCCGTCTGATCTACACGCCCACATCGAGCGGCTGTAGATCAGTCGAAGCACCAGGTAGAGGCGATTTTCGCAAGATACGTCCCGGTCGCCCGGTGCGGCCTACTCTCATTTCCGCGGCGTCAAATGCGTCTTTTGTGAACGTATCCCCCATGAAGCAACTCAAGAAAACTCATTGTCTCTGTACTCCGCAAATCAGAAAGCGGCCGCGCGAGCGGCCGTCCATATTGCCAGCGCCTGTGAGAAGCCGAACGATTGAGTTATTCAAAGACCTGGTCGTTATCCTCGCCTGGTCGCAGCAATTTGCTCGATTCGACTTTCGACGTGCTTGCGCAGGATCGCGACCGTGTCCCTGGCTTCGGCTGGAACAAGCGCCAGATCGCCCGGCAGTTCTTCGTAGCGGAACTGTACCGCGAAGGCTGTGGGACGACTTAACACAATAGGCGTAGGCGGTATTGGCTGATCGTGCAGTTGTACCAGTTGAACCAGCTCAGCCAAGTCGTGCGTCCGCCGATAGCGGATGCCAATTTCGATCAATAGAGCTTTGAGCAGCTTCTCCGCTGCCTGCTGCGTTTCAAAACCGAAAATATCGGGGATGCGCTCCAAGTCAGGCGACGAGATTGCCTGTTCGCTAGCGGCAGATTTTTTCAATAGCAACTCTGTCTGTGCGTCCATTCTCGTAGAGGACTACCCCATCGCGGGCTGCTTCTCTTTGCACGCTGTTGATGGAAGCGGCCAGCCGCTCAAACTGTTCCTCGTTGCTAACCAGAATGTCCTTTGAAAACCCGAGCGCACCGACCGCTTGATAAAGATCGGCAGACAGGCCCGCGCTTTGAGCATGGCGCGGCAGCAGTACCAGAAGGTCCACGTCACTGTCGGGTTGATGCCTCCCCCGCGCGCGACTACCGAAAGCGATAATGCGCACAGGATGCACCGCGTTCACAATGCGGGCAATTGCCATTGCCACCGCGGATGGGCTCGGTTCAAGAACAGCTTCCATCGTTATGACCTCCAAGCATGACGCGATTTATTCGGATGTCCAACCGGCGTTTTTCTATCAGCCACGCCGTCGC
>DATBDI010000037.1:0-14455 GCA_036270025.1 Candidatus Udaeobacter sp.
ATCCGACGATTCTTACCGACAGTACCCACGGGCGCCCTGGTTGCCGATCCCGGTCTGATGCCAACGCACGGATCTCTACCACCAGTGAATTTGAGAACTTAACGTCTATGAGCAATAGTTTGCGTTGCCACCATACACGACCTGAATACCCGGAACGCTTTCTAGTGAGCGATACCGATCATTTAGAACAACAAGCGGAAGAACAACCCGCTCGCGGCGATCAATCGACCAGAGTGTCATCGTACTCAAGGGAGGGCTGACGAGATTGCTGGAAAAGGACGACATCCATCGGCGCGCCGCTTCCCGATTCAAGGCGCGTGCGCTGGCGGAGTATCATCGGAATGGTCAATTTGAAATTCCGGTAGCGAAAAGCATGAAGTTGGTGACCGGTGCCGGTTCGGACTGGGCCTTTAGCGAGACCTCGACGGAGATGACTCCAGGAGGCGATGCCATCGTTAATATAACGGATCGCATGAAATTACCCGCTAAGGCGCGCAACGCGCATTTGGTAGCGGGCGACGAATACGATCATCTGGTGTACTCGCTCGAAGTGTCACGTTCGAAGCCGAAGGTCCTTCTTTACCTCGCTCTTCTTCTTCTCGTGGCCGCGGCTATGCTGGGCGTGCTCTCTTTTCGTATAAGCGGAGCCAAAGCCGCGTTACCTCCCTAGCGCGCGCTAAGAACAAATCGTTATTTAGACTTCAAGTGACTTAAGGAACGGCGACGAGCCTGACGACGAATCTGCGAGCGATTCACAACAAGAAACGGAACAGCAACCTGCAGATTAGATAAAATTCAACATCATGAAAGTCGATGATTTCCTACTTTTCACTTTTGAAGGTGATACGGCTTCACCACCTAACACCTTTGTGGCCGAAATTAAGTCTATAGATCCAGGGACTGAATTTTTCACCTGCGAATTGGTAGATACCGGTCAGCGATTCACCTTTCAATATTCATCAACTACCAGCGGGCCATGGCAGGGTCAGGATGATGCTGGGGCAGATTATAGTATCGATACCCATGATATCTATACGGCAGGCAATACAGACCCCTCTGCGCAGGGCGTTGCCGTGGTAACCTTTGCAGACAACAAACGTTACCTATGCTTCGTTGAAAACATATCGCCCGAAATTGATGTAATATTCTACCATTGGCCTCAGCCGCGGCTAAGTTTTAATGGCGATGAGATTACAATATCTAATTGGGATACTTATGTTGCCGGCGATCAGATAATTTCAATAGAAGGATACGTTCTAAATAATGATCTTACAGCACCTGTAACACGTGGTGTTTTTACTGATGGCTGGTGGTCGCTTGCCACCAGGCGTGATGCCTTCGGAGGACGTATTGGCGGAGTGATAGCGCCATTTGCTACAGTCGTGCATACTACCGACATGGTACCGGAAGACTGGGATGATCTTATACACCATTGGACTGAGCAGCTTGGTAATGGCAGTTGTGCTCATTTTGGAATAGGCAGGGATGCGGCTCATGGTCTTATACAGTTAGCGCCAATTACCCGCAATGCCAATCACGCCGGAGGGGATGGACATGGCAATTTTATTTCAGGTGCGCAATCGTGGCATCCCAATACCGTTTCGGTAGGAATTGAAATTCATTGTGCCGGAGCAGTTCAACAAATAGGTGGTGATTGGAGATTCGTGGAGAATGGAGCTGTACATGGCGCTGTCATCCCGGATGTAGATGTTGTCAGCGACCCCCTTCGTGCCGGCAGAGGCTGGCATAAGGTTACCGATTATCAGTATCAGCAATTGAGTGCCTTGCTCGATGGTTTAGAAACTGTTTTAGATCCTCTGCCCGAAGGATGCGTCGCTCATTCGACGGAGAATCCGCCGGCTTACGGCGTCTTCCCAACCGGACGGGTGGTGGGACATGTGTCGCTCCATGCAGCTCAGCGCGGTGACCCGTGGCCCCCTACATGCGATTGGCTGCGAGCCCGGCCCTGATTGGAAAACGCGTGAACTCCTGATTGAAACTGATCACCGAAAGACTACGACTAAGCAAGAATTTGAATGTTCCGAATTGTTCGGCACTAATACCAATCCGAATCCGGCCGGCCGCAATTCCGATTTGACGGCGGTTACCTCGCTGGGAACACGAGGGTCGCTACGGCTTTGTCAACTATTTTTCCTTGTCCCCGCGCCCCTGCACCGCTATCCTCCGATTGACCGTGAAAAAGCAAATTGTCATCAATAGCGGTCATCGCAGACGAATAGCATTTCGGCCAAACTTCGCTGCGCGCTCGTGTCGCTCAATGGTAGAGCTGTCACGCGCACTTACTCCCCAGCAGGCAAATAAAGGAACCAGCCACGCTGGCGACTTCGTGAGCAAAGACTCGCAAATGAGAGAACCTTCGGTCTCGCATATCTATTTGCGACCAGAGGCTCTCGGGAAGGAGCATTATGGGTGACCTACCAATGCAGTCGGATGTGTACGCAATGACGGACCTGGAATTTTTTGACGCGAATCCAGGCGCGCCAGAGAAGCTTGACCCGGACAATCCGGATCATGCGGACTGGATTGCCGCGTGGTCTCGAATCCGCGACGACGTCGTCAACCGCTTGACGGACAAGGCTTTCTTCGAGTTCTTTCCCTCTGCCCCTCAAAAGCTGAATCCGAACGACCCGGCCGATTCGACGCTCATCGACTACTGGAACGACATCCACGACCAGATCTACGACGGGAGGCCGGGTCGTTACAATTGGTCAACGGGCCCTCCCGCCTCGCCTGACTCGGCGGACGCCACTGGTCCCGTGGGAACCAAGCCGCCACCGTCGGCTGACACAGGTCTGCCTGACGTCCATGATCCGAACTTTGCAGAGGAATTCAAGAAGTGGGCCCACGTGACGCTGACCGGCGGTCATGGCGCCGCTGCCGTCATCGAGGTAGCCTCCTTCTGGACTGCAGAAGGCACAGTGCTATTCAGCATCGCAGAGTTTACGACTCCTATTGGCTACGCTTTGATGCTTACAGATCTGTTTTCAGAAGTCATCGAGGCGTTCGGTGAAGGCCTAAAGCGCGAAAAGAACCGAGGCTTTCTCTTCGGTCTTCTCTGGGAACAGCTCGGGAAGCCCAACATCCCGTGGAAGTCACCGGGTCTCAACGCAGTTGGTCTTCCCGACGATCCATTTCATAGCGATGAGGAGTCAGCCGAGGCCTTCAACGAAGGCGTTGAAGAAGGCAGAGCCAAGGGGCGAGAGCCGGAGGTCCAGTACGGGCTCGGAATGGCAATCGCCGGCTATATGGCAAAACAGAATGTGTCCATCGAGATCGCGGCAAACCTTGTGTTAAACGAGCTGTTTCGACAGGCCGGTCATACGAGATTTGAGGACCTCGACTTCCCTTGACAGCTCGAACTGCAATGATTGAGCTGGAAGAGACTGGAGTATGATTGGATGAATCACCAATAAGCGCCTGACAATTTAGAAGCCGTTGCGTAACAAAACAACAGAACAAACTAACACATGGCTAATCTGAAATTCTTAAAACGAATCGGCTACTCAAACATAAATACCCTTGATGACGACGACTCCGCCTTTTTTTATGAGTCTGGGCTGATGATAGATGCTGACGGCGCGTATCATGCCTATCACCCCGATGGGGGACCTGGGCTCGATTACCTCGGCAATGCCGGCCAGCCTGGCAACTGGTGGGCGCTCGTCACCGATAATGGGCAACCCAGCGGCACGCCGCTGGTACAGACGGATGCTGATCCCGCTCCCGGTTTTTACATTTCGACGACATCGCTGGAGGATCCCAATTGTGACCGAAAGGATCCACGCCGGTATGTGAATGCTGAGGATGTGAACTTCATCGTGTTACCTGGCAGGCTCGGTCTGGGTGCCAAGCTTAGTGACTTTGCGGTGGTGATTCGCCCCGAGACTGGAGCCTATGCCTATGCCGTTTATGGGGATGTCGGGCCTGCGAGCAAGATTGGGGAGGGATCGATTGCGCTTGCGGCTGCTTTGGGAGTTCCTTCGAGTCCAAAGTCCGGCGGCGTTGCGCATGGGATAGTGTACATCGTTTTCCCGGGTAGCGCTCAGGGCTGGCCGCTCTCGCAAGCGGAGATCGATCAGTACGGAGTACAGCTTTTCTCAACGTGGGGAGGACTGGATAAGGCAAAAGAATGCTTTCCAGATTTGAACTGGCCTTAATAGAAGTTGTATTGCATTAGCAGCTGATTTGGAAAGGCGAGCCTCAAGGGAATTCCTAATGCCCGATAGCTCGCGAATAACACCTGCTTCCGCCGTCGAACACAGTAGTCTGTTTGATCGTTCCGAAATTGCGTCCGACAAAATTGGCTGAAGCCCGTTGCAGCGACGGTCCGGCGCCAAGCGTCATGGCGTCGTACCTCCGTCTTCACTTCACCATGGCTACCTCGAAGTGCATTCCGTCAAGACGGGTAAAGTGACCGCCCCAGTAAAACCCGTGCTCGTGTGCCAGCGCGACCATTTCCCGCACACACCCGCGCTCGCCCACGCGGGCTGGCTCGTGGCCAAGTTTGTTGAATTCGTAATTAATGTCGAACGCGGTACCAAAGGCGTGATTGCTTAGCGTCGTGCGGCTCCCGCGGATGAAACGCGGCACAAACGCCCCGTTAAACTCAAGCAGACGCGTCATGTGCCCTGCGTCCGTCCATGCCTCCCAAAGCGCTTCAAGCTGCTCGGCAACCAAGCGGTGAAAACGCACCGTGTCCCGTTTAGGCGCTCCGTCGAACTTGCCCAGAATCTGCGGCAATTTCACCACTACGATGTTCTTGTCCTCCCAGTCCCCCAAGATCTCAATGTTCTCGGGATTATCACGTTCCGGCGCCGAGCGGAAGTCGAACTTCCCAAAAATCCGCTGCCGATCTTCCGTGCTCACAAGCGGAGGAAACGCCGGTCGCGACGGAAAATCGGTCCCGCTGTCTCCGCCCGGATGCGGGTCTTCCAGCGCGGGAAAGCCGAGTGCCATTGCCCGAGCCATCGTTTTGTTTCCGACGATCCCGAGCGTCGGCTGGATCCCATTAGCCTTTTGAAAGGCGATCGTGGCGTTGCGTGTATTGTCGCCAAAGTCGCCATCGGCGGGCCCGGGGCTGAAGCCTTGGCCGATAAGGAATTGCTGCCAGTGCTCGATCTCATGCGAGTCGCCGGCGTCTTTCATGCCTGATTGGAGAAGTTGCATTTGTAGATGTTGGTTTTGGTTTCGGAGTTATTGGTATTTCGCGGTTTTGGCTAATCTGTTAAACAAGGAGAACGCCTTCCGGACCGCAAGCATAGTTAACGTCATCGCTGCCTGCAAGGAGATTAAGATCAACAAAGTTGATACTAAAACCCATGCCGAGGCACTCGACGCACGTGGCGAGAGCGTGCCGAAGGCACAGCGGTGGTCGTCGTCAATGGGAAGGAGGCCGGTGCAGGAAAAGCGCGCAGGCTTTTCAATGTTACTCCCGCTAGCCCTCGGGAAATTGAACGCCTGCTTCGCCTTCTCGCAGAGTATGCCTTGCCACTTCTGCTCGGCGAAAAATCATCCATACGCCAGCGAGCACGAGACTGGCACCTAACAAGAACGAAGCCGGGAATGTTTCGCCGCCCAGCAGCCAGCCGAGCATGACTGCTCCTGGCGGAGTGATGAGGGATATGCTTTGCAATTGTGCCACAGTGAGCCGCGGCAAGAGCCAATACAGGAGCAAAAACGTCAGTGCCGATCCGATGACTGCCAGATAGACGAGGCAAAACACCGACATGGTAGTCCAATGAAACCGCGCTGGGTTTCCATCAACCGCAAATCCAAGCACGAGTAACGGCGCGGTTCCGAAAATCATCTGCCACGCCGCCAACATGGCAGGCGCGAGTTGGATCGATCGCGCCTTGACCAGCACATTGGCGAAAGCCGCGCTGCCAGCTCCAAAGACAACTGCCACGCCTCCCCAGAAAGCAAGCGGCCCGTTGAAACCGAGCAGTCGCGCGCAGATGACAGTTACTCCGCCGATTGCGATAATTACGCCGGCCAGTTTTTGAAAGCGTAAAGGCTCATCCGGCAGCATCCAATGCGCGAAGATCAAACCGAACATCGGGATCGTTGCCTGCAGGACAGCGGCGAGACCCGATGATACGTGTAACTCGGCCCAGAACAGCAACGTGTAGTTCACGGCAAACATGAGTACGCCTGTAATTGCCAAGACCACATAATCGCTGCGGCGTAGTGGGAACAATCGCGTACGACCCATCGAAACGGCCAGCAACACGATGATGGCGATAAGGAACCGAATGGCCACGAATGAAATCGGCGGCAAATCGCGCAGCCCAACTTTGATGGCGAGCCAGGTTGAGCTCCAAACAACGCAAAGAGTCAACCAAGCTGCCGGCACACCCCACCCGGCGCGCGGCCGCCAATTGCGTTTTAGCGAAACGCTTCTCGTTTTCATCGGCGCGCGACCATCGCGTCTTGATTATGATCCGTAAAGACGAACTGGAGGCGAAACCGGAGGAAGGGCATGAAAGATTGTTCTTGTCAGTCGAGGGCGCATTCCGTTAAAACCTGTGCCAACCAACTTTAACTCTTGAAATCACCCCTAAATCTCCCGCTTACTGCATTTTGCCTCTTGCTCTCAATCCGTGTCTTGGTCGCCCAGGAACCAGGAACTTCTGCGGGCGGCGGCAGTCCCCTTCCGGGGATCATCGGGGTACTCATCGCGCTGCTGGTGATTGTGGCGACGTGGAAAGTATTCACCAAAGCCGGTCAGCCTGGTTGGGCCAGCATCATCCCCATCTACAATCTCTACATTTGGTGCAAGATCGTCGGCCGGCCATGGTGGTGGATTCTGTTGATGCTCATTCCTTTTGTTAACTTCATCGTGGCAATTATTCTTTGCATCGATTTGGCGAAGAGCTTCGGCAAAGGCGCAGGATTCGGAATTGGCATTGCGTTGCTGGGAGTCATTTTTCTTCCTATCCTCGGCTTCGGGAGCGCGCAGTACCAAGGTCCAGCAGCTGGAGAAGGGACAGCCGTTTCTCGACTGCCTCAGAGCGTGTAAAGCTTTCGTTGACGGAGCGGCAAGGCGCCTCTCATTCAATTATCCAATTAGCCTTTCGCCTTTCATTGAAAGCGGCAATGCCTTCGCGGGCTTCCGCAGATTCCCGCGCCTGCATGTGATACTTCAGGGCGAGATCGACGTCTTCCTTAACTGCACGCCACCAGAGTTCCTCAATCAATCGCTTGGTCTGTGCGACTGCCTCTGGCGCTCCTTGCAGCACGGATTTGGCGAAACTCATTGCTTCGCTCATCACATTCGGCTTAGGAACAACCCGATTCACGAGCCCGATTTGCTTTGCGCGTTCCGTGTCTATTAGCTCTGAGCCTAACAACAGCTCGCGCATGTTTCGTTCGCCTGCCTGCCGGCGCAGAAACGTCATAACCAAGCCAGGTACCAAACCGCGGCGCACCTCCGGATATCCAATCTTTGTTCCCTCTGCCGCAACGACGAAATCGCACGCCGACATTATGCCCGCTCCGCCTGCGACAGCTGCGCCGTGCACTGCGGCGATGGTAACCAAACGTGTTTCGCTGACGGTTATCAATGTTTTTGCGACCATTTCTGCCGTAGCATGAGCGTTGGTCTGGTCGGCCGCTTCTTTTAAATCGAGCCCTGTGCAAAACGCGGCACCTGCTCCGCGCAAAATGATCACGCGTGTTTCGGGGTCGTCAGAAGCCGCCTTGATCGCGGCAGATAGTTGAGTCAGCAACTCGAGCGTGAGCGCATTCCGACGCTCGGGCCGGTTTAGAGCTACTACGGTGATTTGTGGCGATTGTTTTTCGATCAGGACTACAGGCATGGTAAAGAAGACAAAATCCGGATGACGAATGACGAATCAAACCTGGATGACTCCAGTGTGAAAGTGTCCTTTCGGCATTGGCCGCGACACATATTCCAATAAACGAATTAATACCTCGCGTGTTTCGTGGGGCTGAATGATCGCATCTACCCATCCGCGCGCTGCACCGTAACGGATATCGGTTTGTTCTTCGTAACTTTGTTTCACCTTCGCTCGAAGTTCCTCGAGTTCTTCGTGTGTTGCTTTTTTGTCACCGCGTTCGCGAGCGCGAGCAAGAATCGAAAACACCGTGTCGGACGCCTGAGCGGCACCCATGACCGCGTAGCGTGCAGTCGGCCACGCGAGAATGAATCGTGGATCGTATGCCTTGCCGCACATCGCATAATTGCCTGCGCCGAAGGACCCGCCCACAACGACTGTGATTTTCGGCACGATGGAATTGCTAACGGCATTCACGAGTTTGGCGCCACTGCGAATGATGCCGCTCTGTTCCGCATCACGTCCCACCATGAAGCCTGTGACATCCTGGAAAAAAAGAATCGGTAAACTGGTCTGATTACAATCCATCACGAAACGCGCGGCCTTATCAGCGCTATCGGGGTAGATCACTCCACCCATCTGAATGCCTTCCTTCTTTGTCTTAACCTGCAAACGCTGGTTAGCGACAATCCCCACAGCTCTCCCATTGATCCGGGCATAAACGGTAACGATCGTCTTGCCATAGTCAGCTTTGTATTCGTCCATGGAACCTGCATCGATGATCGTGGCCAGAAGATCGCGCGCATCGTAGTTTTTCTGGCCGTCGAAGCTGATTAAATCATAGACGCTGTCCGGAATCTTCTCCGGTTTGAATGTTTCCTTTTGCATGGGGGATGTTTTGGATTGCTGCGCTTCAGGCAACAACGCGACAAGCGAACGAAGCCGCTTTAAGCAGGACGGGTCGTCCTTTTCAAAAAAATCGACTGTTCCGCTTATCTCCGCGTGCATTTGGGCGCCGCCGAGTTCTTCGGCATCGACAATCTGACCAATCGCTGCTTTGACCAACGAAGGGCCTGCGAGATATAGCCCGCTGCCTTTCGTCATCAGGATTTTATCGCATAGCACAGGCAGGTACGCGCCGCCGGCGACACAGTTGCCCATGATCGCTGCAAACTGCGGAATGCCAGCGGCTGAAATCACCGAGTTATTGCGAAAGATTCGTCCGAAATCGTCTTCGTCTGGAAAAATTTCATCCTGCATCGGCAGAAACACGCCCGCTGAGTCGACAAGGTAAACAAGGGGAAGCGAGCATTCGAATGCGATTCGTTGAGCGCGAATGACCTTTTTGGCCGTCTGTGGAAAAAACGCGCCCGCTTTAACGGTTGCGTCATTCGCAATGATCATGCAAGGAATGCCCCCGACATTGCCGATCCCCGTAACCACTCCGGCTGCCGGGATCTTGCCCCATTGCTCATACATTTTGTAGGCAGCCCAAAGACCGATCTCAAAAAAAGGTGTACTTTTATCGACCAAGTGATTGAGACGCTCGCGCACTGGTAACCTTCCCATCTTACGCTGGCGTTCATGTCCAGCCTTGCCTCCGCCTTCACGTAACGCCGCCTCCTCTTTACCAATTGCCGCGCAGTGAGCGCGCAATACTTCGCCAGTCGAAGATGTTGAGGATCGCGTCATGATATGAAGCACGCTTAATCCGCAAAGCTGAGTGAATCAAGCCGCCGTCGCGAACGTTCCTTAGTGAGCGGCGGCTTCTCAATCGCTGCTAAAAGAAAGCGCGACCCGCAGCCGTCCCAAGTTTAGTTCCATCATCGCTTCCCGCAGCTTCTGCCATTGCTGGAATAGGAAACATTGACGTGTCCAATGCTCGCCCCCAAAAAACGCGACCGCAGCGCTCTTCAAACTTTTCTTGTTGACGCAGCATCTGCATTTTTGGCAAAAGGTTTCGGGTTGAAGGTTTTGCCTAGGGCCGGCCAAACGAGCGTTCACGATCAACGGCCCCCGAAGTGAGCTCTCCAAGAAGCAATCAGCGGAGGCCAAAACAATGAAAGAACCGAGCTAATGAAAAATCGCAGAAGCCTTACAATATTCACATTAATCCTGTCCGTGCTTGCGAGCGTTGCGCTGTTGCCACAAATGCAGGCAGCTCCGCAAGTTGCTCCGCCACCGGACGGGTGCTATCCCGCGTTTACGACGGCGGAAGGGTGCAACGCGCTCTCGCTCCTCGGGAGCGGCCAGGGAAACACAGGGGTTGGTTGGTATTCGCTCTTTTTGGTCGGTAACGCCAACTTCAACACCGGTGTTGGCGCTGGAACTCTGGTCCTCAACACGGGGGATTCCAATACCGCAGTTGGCGCTGCAGCAATGTTGCTCAACACCACTGGCACGCTGAACACGGCCGTTGGAACCGACGCGCTCGTCCATAACACCAATGCTACTCAAAACACCGCCGTTGGCGCCTTTGCGCTCTTTTCCAACGATACCGGCCCCTTGAACACGGCGATTGGTTATCAAGCGCTCTTTGCCAACATTAGCGGACTCGAAAACACGGCGATTGGTGACCAGGCGCTTCTTGATAATACCGGCAACTTCAACGTGGCCGTCGGCGGCGCCGCGCTCCTCAACAACACGACAGGCAACGAAAACACGGCCGTCGGGAGTGGCGCGCTCAATGACACCACCGGCAACGACAACACAGCCTTGGGGTTTCAAGCGGGCATCTTGGCAACAGAGGGTGATGGTAACGTCTATATCGGCGCGGGGATGTCTGGTATCGCAGGGGAGAGCGATCACACCTATGTCCGCAATATTAACAACACGTCAGTAAGTGGTGGCGGCACCGACACCGTTACCATCAACTTAACCACCGGCTTGCTTGGTCACGCGACTTCCTCACGACGCTACAAGGAAGACATCAACCCGATGGACAACGCGAGCCAGGCGTTGTTTGCCCTCAAGCCAGTCACCTTCCGATACAAGAAGGACATTGATAAAAGCCAAATCCTTGACTACGGCCTCATCGCTGAGGACGTGGCCAAAGTCGATCCCAATCTCGCGATCCGCGATCGAAACGGGCAAATCGAGAGTGTGCGATATGGCGCGATCAACGCGATGCTGCTCAACGAGTTCCTGAAGGAGCATAAGAAGGTCGAAGAACAGCGGGCAACCATTGCCGAGTTGAAATCAACCGTGGCCCAGCAACGCAAGGACTTTGAGGCGACTATCGCGCAACAGCAGAGAGGTATGGAAGCTGTGACGGCGCGTCTGAACGAGCAGGGAGCGCAAATCCAAAAAGTGAGCGCCGAACTCGAAGTGAGCAAGCCTGCGGCGCAAGTGGTCGTGCGCGTACCGTAAAGCTGCGAAGCCGTAGCCACGGCGCTGCGTCGCCGTGTCGGAACAACAGGAACCAAGAGCGCCTCGACACAGCGAGGCGGCTACAGCTCCTCGCGTTCGAGCATGTCTTCGAATGGCCGATAGAAGTTTGTGTAGAAAGGATAAGGCCGATCCGGCTTGGCAGGCAGGTAGCGCCAATGTTTGTACATCCAAAGCCAGGGCGCTGGGTTTTTTCTGACGTACGGCTCAAATGAATCCCAGCATGCCTGTGCGATTTGCTGGTAAGTCATCTCAGCAGTGCACTCGATCTTCGGATGGAAGACGAGCCGGTAACGTCCGTCGAGCAGCGGCTCGCAATGCGCGGGGACAATCGGGGCGCTGGTCTGCTGATGGAGCCAGGCATGTGCGGAAGTCACACTGGTTTTTAAGCCAAAACAATCAATCGCCACGGCGCCCTGGCTGGGCGGCACGGTGAGATCGGCCAATAGCGCGGTGCGCCCCTTTCGCCGGAGCACCTTATAAAGGCGAATGATTCCGCGCTCACGTGGAACCAGCTCGTGGCCGGATTGCTCCCGCAATTTTTTAAAAATTGGATCGAGCGACGAATTCTTAAATTCCTGCGAGATAATTGTGCCTTTCAAATCGAGGAAACCACAGGCCAGACTGAGCCATTCAAAGTTGCTGTAGTGATAACAGGCGACAATCAGACTGCGCTCCGGCCCTGTGCCTAGCGTCGTTTCCTCAAGATTTTGGCACTCGATGTAGCGAGAGAAGTTTTGCTGTGTCAGGCGGGGGCTCCACAGCAGATCGACCATGGTGCGTGCGAAATGTTGAAACGATTCCCTGGCAATTTTTCGTTGCTTAGCGCGAGAGAATCGATCGCCAAACGCGGCCTCCAGATTGCTTAGAGCCACGTGGTGGCGAGGCCGATCAAGAAAACTAAGTAGCGCGCCCGCTGTCAGGGCAAGATGATAGCAGACCCTCCGCGAACACAAGGGAATCAGCCTTGTGGCAAGCACAAGACCGAGCCACTCCAGACGATATCGGATGCGCTTCCATCGCGAACGCATTGCTCATTTTAAGCATGCGGTTGGATGCAAGGCTAGTGAGCACAAAAAAAATGACGAAGCACGAATGTCTAATGACGAAAGAAGCTCAAATGCTCGAATGACGAAAAAAATAGGAAAGACGAAGCAGTCCGCGAGCTGCTGTTCGTCATTTGGGCTTTGTCATTGATTTCCCCGGCCGGGATTGCTGACAGGCGGCAGGCCCTTGCGGAACTCAGCTTGCTGACGTTCGGCATCGCGCTGCTGATCCGATTCGCGTGTCTGCTGTTCCGGGCTCGGTGTGGGAGACGCGCAGCCGGAGAGCACAACAATGGTCAGGGCCGTCAGAACCACGGTGATTGCCAGGTTTCTCATGAGATAAGCAGAATAATCAAGCTGATTTAGCTCGGCAACTGTCTAGAGAGACGGCATCGAGACTAACCTGGCCGCCCAGCGCAGGCCAGAACGCCACAACGCTTCCATTGGCTATTCCGATTTCGTCACCTGGCCGTCACTCTGTTTGTCTGCCGCCAGCCTCAAATAGTCGCGCTCGAGCGTTTTCAAACGGTCAAGAATCTCATTTAACGCGAGTTCATTCTTCAGGTTGATTTGATAATCGATTTCAGAACGAAGCCGGTCTTTGTGAGCCTGCCTGTTCTGTGACATCAAAATGATCGGCGCTTGCAGCACGGCAAGCATGTTAATCACACAGCTGAGCAGCAGGTAAGGATAAGCATCGAAGCCCTTGTTTCCAAGCAGCAAGGTATTTATCAACACCCATATGTTGAAGAAGAGCACTGCAGCAATGATAAATTTCCAACTGCCGCCGAATTCGGCGATGAGATCTGCCGCGCGGTCGGCGAGCGTCAACTGAGCCGCTTCTTCCACATTGACATTGCGGGTTGCGCTCCGGCGTAAGAGTTCATCCGTGTGCCGCAACCGGTTCGCCAGCGCGGTGAGCATTTCCAGCGCGATCTTCGGACTGCTCTGGACAAACGACAGGAAATGCTCGCGCGAGAGCACAGCCAGCCGCGAATCCTCCGCCACTACCGCGTCCGCCGAGCGTGGCTGGCCCTCGAGCAAAGCCATTTCGCCAAAGAAATCGCCGCGACTAAGTTCAGTTAGAA
This sequence comes from Candidatus Udaeobacter sp., assembly GCA_036270025.1. Lineage (GTDB taxonomy): Bacteria > Verrucomicrobiota > Verrucomicrobiia > Chthoniobacterales > UBA10450 > Udaeobacter. The sequence continues at coordinate 13,339 of DATBDI010000037.1, forward strand.
CTACCTCACGGTCGTTGGACGCCCGGACGCAAATCCGCACCTTGCCGCGTTCGATCAAGTACATTGCGTCGCCGTCGTCGCCAGCGCGGAACAGCGAAGTGCCGGCTTTAGAATCGATGCTCTCCAGCAGGTGACAAAGTTCCGTAGCCGCCTCTTCATCGAGGGACTCGAACAACGGCACCTGACGCAGTGTGTCGGTCGTCATTGGCAGGAAAGCGACGGAACGGCAACCACGATACCGGCAATTCACGTTCCCGAGAAGTCCAATTCTGGAGAAGCGCTGGTGCTCATTACGCGACATTGCCATCCGCGACCCGGCCCGCTCTGAAGTTTCCATGACTTCCAACATTCTCGGGGCGATTCTGGTCCTTTATCTTTGGCACAAATTCCGTCTGCACTTGCCTCGCGGACAAGTGACAAGCACCGACTCCGAACCCTTGCGGGTCGCAATGATGCGGTCTGAGATGTTACTCCTCAGACTGGTCTAAATTGACTTAGACTCGTTCGCTTCTAGGTTAAAAGACGCGCTTGCTCGGCGCGTGCCGACACCGTGAAAAGCGTCCTCTTCGTCTGCACTGGCAATATTTGTCGGAGCCCGATTGCGGAAGGGCTTTTTCGCCGGCTAATCGGCAACCGCAAAGATATTGAAGTGCTTTCCGCCGGCGTGCATGCGGTGCGGGGGCAGCCGCCAAGTCTGTATGCGGTGCAGGTCTGTGCAAAAGAAGGAGTGGATATCAGCGATCTGCGCAGCCAGCCGCTCACGCCAGAGCTGATCGACCGCGCCACGCACATTTTTGCGATGACTGGCGGGCACGTTGAGACGATTCAAGCACTGTTTCCTTACGGTGCTGAGAAATCATTCCTGCTCCGGGAATTTGAAGAGCCCGGCACAACGGTCTGGCGGGACGTGCCGGACCCGATCGGCCTCGGCCGCGACGTCTATGAGGATTGCGCGCGCACCATCAAAAACGCCCTGCCGAGCGTGCTTGCGTTTGTCGAACAAAGCTCCCTCGTTCCGCCAGGTGCAGCTCGCACTGGCGGTGCGTATGTGGGCAGTGATATTTCTCATTCCATGGAACCGGAAAGATTGACACCATCCTCTCGTATTTACGGCGAA
>DATBDI010000038.1:0-6409 GCA_036270025.1 Candidatus Udaeobacter sp.
GAATGCATCGGCTTTGAAAAACGCGGCGACAAAGTGGCCGTGCAGGTTGATTGCAGCAGCGGCGATAAGACTGTCATCGGCTCGCATACGCTTCTCGCAGTCGGTCGTGTGCCGAACACTAACGACCTCGGTTTGGAACGCGTCGGGATTGGAGTTTGCTCAGATGTACCGCCGCTTCGGCAGCGAGATCACCGTTGTGGAGAGGGGGCCCCGACTAATTCACCGCGAAGACGAAGACGTTTCCGAAAACATCAAAACGATTCTCGAGGGTGAAGGTATCAAGATCCGGCTGGGCGCCGATTGCATCGCCCTTGAAAAACGCGGCGACAAAGTGGCCGTGCAGGTTGATTGCAGCAGCGGCGATAAAAGTGTTATCGGCTCGCATGCGCTTCTCGCAGTCGGTCGTGTGCCGAATACCAGCGACCTCGGTCTTGAACATGCCGGGATCAAAGTCGATAAGCACGGTTACATCCAGGTCGATGATCAACTTCGGACCAATGTGCCCGGCATTTATGCGCTGGGTGATTGCAATGGACGAGGAGCCTTCACTCATACCGCATACAATGATTATGAAATTGTCGCCGCTAATCTCTTAGACGGCGACCACCGCCGCGTGAGCGACCGGATCACGGCTTACGCCCTTTACATTGATCCGCCGTTGGGCAGAGCAGGAATGACTGAAGCGGAAGTGCGAAAGTCAGGACGCAAAGCTTTGATTGGAAAGCGTCCGATGACGCAAGTCGGCCGTGCGCGGGAGAAAGGCGAGACAGACGGATTCATGAAAGTTTTGGTGGACGCGGAAACGAAAAAGATCCTTGGAGCGTCGCTACTGGGGATCGAGTGCGATGAGGTAATTCATTCGATCCTCGACGTGATGTACGCCAAAGCGCCATACACGGTGATTCAGCGCGCCATGCACATTCATCCGACTGTCTCAGAATTGATCCCGACCATGCTCGGTGAGTTGAAGCCGTTGGAGTGAACCAGCTAATCAACCCTTCGGCGGCCAGTCCACGCCGGAGAGCTCTCTTGGCAGTTGCGTCGGGTCAACCGGATAAATTGATGACAAGTCGATGTTAGATTTCGAACCTTGTAAAAATTCCAGTTCCTCCGGAGCGCCAACGATGAGCCAGAGCACCTCCTCATCAGTGTCGTTGAACACCTGGCGCAATTGCTCCGGCGCAACGAGCACGCCGCCATATTCCGGCACCGTTAACGTTTCGTCGCCAACGCGCATCCGGCCCGTGCCTTCGAGCACAAAATAAAATTCCTCCGAACGGATGTGCTTGTGCAGCGTGTTCGCGCTTTTGGGCGGCAATCGCCACAGCCGCGCGCCCAAATTCTTGCTACCAGTTCGTTCCAGATAATCCGCGTTCGGAATTTTCATCAAGTTCGACGGCCGCCAGTGCAGGTCTTCCGGCTTGATTAGGTGATAACCCTGAGTCGCTTTCATGGCTTGTTGTAGAGGCGCTCGCTGCGGCGAGCGTCTGTTAATAACGTTCGGCGTTTGACACAAACGCCGCTACACTTTTTATCGCGCCAACGAACCTTTTTTTCAGGTAAGACCGTGCATCATAAGCCGGTTACGATGCATGCTGAGTTCGAATGCAGCGCATGCGTCCCGCTTGCGACTGTGTCGGCTTTGGAGGCCTGCTCGCGACTTATCAGAGGTGGGCGCCTGCTTGCGATTTATCGGAGTTCGATATTTTCCGCCTTACTCGCGACTCTCAACTCCGTAAAGGAGCGTGGCTCTGACGGAGCTTTACGCTCTTAATATCGCGAACGAGACCAGCGCTGTGGTGCGCGATTTTAGCGACCACGGTACCGAACGCTAGCGAGCAGCGTTAGCGACGCTTGCGCAAAGTACGTCGCTGGGGACCGGCGTTGACGTTTGGAACTTCTTCACCGAGGGCAGTGGCCAAATCGATTTGATGGTCCTGCTCTTGCACGAGGATCTCGCGAATCTGTTCAGCCATCGCATATTCTCCAAGCGCTTCACACTGTGGGATGCGATCGCGGTAATTACGAATGGTTTCATTTTCATTGTCGAGATCGTAGCGGAGCATGTCTCTCGCGTTTTTCGATGTGCGGACTGGCTTCGGACTAGTCACCGGCATTTTGCCGAGGTAATCGATCTGCCGCGAAAGGATCAGGGCATGATCGAGCTCTTGCTTGGCGTGAATTTCGAGCTGAGCGGCGATGTCCATGTATTCAGCGCCCTTGAGCACCTGGGAATAGACGACGTAGGCGATGATGGCTTGATATTCGCGGGCCAGGTCTTCGTTCAACAGCTCCGCGAGACGGTCGCGGGAGATTTCGTCGGATTCTTGTTCAGGCATTTGATTCCTCCTTTAGATTGAAAGGCAGATTATACGTTAGAGCGCTTTGGGCGCGCCGCTAGTTTTGAGAGCGCATTGTGCTTAGCTGAGTTACTGCAGCGGCTTGGACATAAAAATCTCGGCAGCACAAAAGACCGGCGTCATTCCGAGCTCGTTCTTACGAAAAAGGGCGAACGCACATTAAAAAAACTTTCGAAGATCGTTGTCGCACACGAAGCAGACCTGTGCGAAGCGCTTACGCTCGAGGAGCGTGACACGCTCGCCCGATTGGGACGTAAAATCGTTCACCACCAGGGACTGACGCCCGATGTCCATCCCGGGTATCGCAAACTCTAAAATCCTCACCGCACCGTCATCCATCCGCCCGCGTGGAGGCCGACTTGATATCGACAACCGGCGTGCCGTCGAATGCCTCGATCGGCCCAATCTTCACGCGTATCCCGTCAATCTCGCGCACGGTTACAGGATGCAGCCCGAGTGGGTTCGGTCGCGCCGGTGAGCGCGTATAAAACACGCCAGTGAGCGGACGGCTTTCGTCGCTGCGCGGATGCCCCTTCAGCACGTCGCGCTTCGCCTCGTGCAACCACGTAATCACGATCAGTTCGTGACCGACTTCCATTCCCAACAGCCCATCTGCAAAGCGCGGTTCGATCTCGAGCCACGCATCTGGCGCGCCTTCCGGTCCCTGTCGCGGCGCGTCTGCACGGCCCTTTATTATCGAGCGGATAAAACCAACCGGCTCCAGAGTATAAGCGCTCATGTTTCCAACCTTGTTCACGCTTTCTACGATGCAACTGGCCCGCTAGACGAACCCGTTTTGTGAGACTGAATAGGCGAATCACTTGTCACGTGTCACTTTTTCCTTCGATCTTCACGATTTTCGCGGTGCCTCTATCCTCAAGCGTAATCCAGTCGCCCATGTCTGCAGCCAGGAGCGCCTTACCGATCGGAGAAATCCAACTGACGGCGTCCGGTTCGAGATCAAGTTCGTCAACACCAACGACGGTATAGGTTTCGGTCCGGCCTTTTCTATCTTTTACTGTCACCGTTGCGCCGAAGGCAACGCTGTTCGATGCCGGGTCCGGAGGATCGACAATATAGACCGACGCCAGAATCTGCTCCAATTCGGTGACGTGCTGGCTATTCGCATTTGCCGCGCGAAGCTTTTCCAGCTGGTTGCGCAAACGCTTCGCGCCGCGCGCGGTGATGTAATTAGTCGCGCCTGGCGGCAATCCAGACACCGATCGTTTCCGTCCGCTGCGCTCCGGAGGATCGACATCTTCTTTAATAAACGCTCTGCTCACCGTCCCATCATTTCCTACTTCTTAAGTCTTCCTTCTTACTTTGGCCGCGCCCTGCTCACCAGTCGATCGTTTCCTACTTCTTAATCCTTCCTTCTTACTTTCGTTCGCGCCCCTGCTCATTCAAAAGAGTATCGCAGCATTATTGGATGACAGCGATGCGGTTGGTTCACGGCCCCCTGTGGAGAAAAAGCTGTTAACAAGACATCGCTTCGCCTAAAACACTTGTCGTTATGAACAAGGTGCTGCCGGGGATTCTAGTCCGAGCAGCGCTCGTTGTCGGCTTGATCATTACGTCATGGCCGGCACTTCATTTCGCCAGCGTCAAACTTAATGGCGAGCATTCAGGATTTACACGCCGCGATCGAGAACCGCCATGATGACTTGCCTGCCAGCGCCGAATATCGGCTCGCCTGCGATACAATATCTTCATAGGTAATTTCACTGAATGGCCCAAGTTTTTCTCAGCTATCGGCACGAAAACGACGCACACCGTGAGCGCGTTCGTGAGCTTGGGCAGCGTCTGCGCGATGCCGACATCGACGTCGTGCTCGATCAGTTCTTCCTTGATCTCCATCCAGGCGGGCCGGACGAGCGCTGGCCCCGGTGGTCGCAGAGAATGGCTGGCGAAACAGAGAAGGTCCTCATTATCGGCAGCCCGGGATGGTTCCGTTGCTATGAGGGAAAGGAGCAGCCCGGCACCGGGCTCGGCGCGTCGGCCGAAACTGTCGTCATCAACCAGCGGCTTTACAACGTGGCAGGTGTCACGGGGGCAATTCGCATCGCCCACTTCGGCTCGATCGATGCAGCTTCGCTGCCGCTTGATCTGCAAGGCTTCCAGCACTTCGATGCCGCCAAGGATTTCAGCTCGATCTGTGGCTGGATCAAAGGCGTCGCCGCCGTGGCGTCAGGCGGTACCGTGGCACCTTCAGCCGAATGGCTCGTAGCGCCGCCCGTTTTCGAGTGGCTCCTGGCGGATTGTCAGCCGGTCCACGACGCATTCTCCAAATTGCTGACTGCCACTCCTCCTCATCGGATCCTTCTGATTCGCGGCGGCAGCGAAACCGGAAAAAGCCATCTCACAAAATGGCTGCTCAGTCTGCTCGTGCGGCACACTTCTTTTGCGTGCGGGCGATTCGATTTGGGAGGCGCGACCGAACTCGACGCCGAGTTTTCCCGGTTCGTTCAGAATCTTGGCGTCGATGAAGCCGTGCGTGCGTCGAGGGGCCGTCCGTTGCGCGAACGGCTCGACGAGGTGCTGGGGGCGCTGCGAGAAGCTGGCCAGCCAGCGGTGCTGATCTTCGACACCTTTGAACAGGGAGGCGAGTTCCAGCGCTGGATTGAAGAAACCTTGCTTCTTGCTCTTCCGCGGGCTCCGTGGCTGCGCCTCATCGTAGCTGGCCAGCAGGTGCCTCAATGTGATGCGCAGCTAGTCGAAGTTCAACGGCTCGACTGGCGCGTGTGGTTCGAGTTCGGAAAGCGATTCAAAGGGACGCTAACGGAGGCAACAGCCCAGCAAATTTATGAATTTGCCGGTGGCAGTCACAGTCTCCTAGGCAAGTTGTTCGGTCCAGCTGCTTGAACATGGACTTCGAACGCGCACTCGAGATTTTGAAAAATGCCGAAGGCGACGAGGCGGGCATCCGTCTCGCGTCAGTTGATCTCCAGTTCCCGGAACTGCCAGAGGCCGAACGCGCCAGGCTACGCGAGGCGCTCGAAGCCGCATCGGTGCCGCATTGGTTCGATGACAGGATTATTGCCGAGTTGCTGGAAGTTTCGCCCGAGGAAGCGGCACGGATTGCTGTCCAACTGCGGCAACTTCCCGTCGTCCAGGCGTTTTCCGCGCGCGGGCCGGGTGCCGCGAATGTGCATGAGAAGTCGCGGCTGGCCCTTCGCGCCCGCATGAAAAAGAAAACGCCCGAAAGGCTGCGCGGCCTTTCGGCGCGGGCGCTCTCAGCCTTCGCCGGCGAGGAGCCGCACCTTCAAATCGAGGCGGTTTACCACTGGTTTACTCCCGAGCCGGAAGCGGCGGCTTGGGACTGCGAAGGATTGTATAATCAGTGGAACGATGCTGGCCGATACGAGGCACTGCTCGCGCTGGGTGTGACGCTGGATGAACTGGTATCCGCCGGCTTGCCAGCTGGGCTGCCGCGAGGCGTGGCGCTCTATGATTTAGCCCGCATACGCTACGACTATCAGCCGCGCGATTGCACTGCGCGACAAGCCGCAGACGCCCTATCTGAATTTGAGAACGCGAAGGATTCATGGCGAATCGCGAACACGCAGGACTTGCTTGGAGATGTAGAGTTCGATCGCGGCAATTTAGAGACTGCTGTCGCTTGGCGGCAACGATCGCTCGCGACATGGGAACAGCTCGTCGCGGAATCGCCCGATGACACCGCCAGGCAGCGGAACCTCTCGCGCAGCTACATCAAAGTCGGCGACGTTGAGAGCGCGCAGGGCGATCTGGACGGCGCGCTCAAGAGCTACCGCGACAGCCTGGCCATTGCCGAGAAGCTGGTCAAGCAAGACCCCGGCAATGCCGGCTGGCAGCGCGATCTCTCAATCAGCTACGACAAAGTCGGCGACGTGCAGAACGCGCAGGGCGATCTGGACGGCGCGCTCAAGAGCTTCCGCGACAGCGTGGCGATTCGCGACAAGCTGGCCAAGCAGGACCCCGGCAATGCCGACTGGCAGCGCAATCTCTCAGTCAGCTACGAGAAAGTCGGCGACGTGCAGAGGACGCAGGGCGATTTCGACGGTGGGCTC
>DATBDI010000039.1:0-13514 GCA_036270025.1 Candidatus Udaeobacter sp.
TGGTAGAACGCGCCGAAAACCAGATTTACGCCAATGACACCAAGCGCTTCCTGCTGGTCGATGTTCGTTTGATCAAGCAATCGAACGTGGATGATGATCTCGCTGGGCTGACTGCGCGGCTCAGATTGAAATCGTACGCCGAGCCAACCATGCGATTCGCTGCGCTGTTTGAAGCTTCGCGCTGCGACTGTGTCGGCGAAGACGAAAAAGGTTTTCTCCGCTCCGAACTTCGAGTCGAGCCGCTCCACCAACAGATCGTACTCATGATCCAGCATTGTTTGCATACGGGCGCGACTGACGTATCGCCCTGCCCGACCATAAATCGCATCGCTAAATGTCATGTCATAGGCCGACATGGTTTTGGCGATCGTGCCGGCTGCACCGCCTACGCGAAAAAATCTGCGTGCTACTTCCTGGCCAGCACCAATTTCAGCAAAGGTCCCATATTTGGCTGAATCGAGATTGAGCTGGAGCGCTTTCTCATCGGTAGCGATTTCCATCGCAGGATTCATACAATTTCTCTAACGGCGATTTTCGATGGCCGCAAACACCACCTGAAACCGGGATTGTAGGGCGTCTGTGTCAGACGCTTGCGCGAAATTCAGTGTTATTGCAGCAAGCTACAGTCGCACTCGCTGCGCGTTCTTTGCTGAAATCCAGCCGCGGAGATTGTTCGGCAACGCCGCGTAGATCCAATCACCGCGCGTGCTCAGGATTTTGATTTCACTGCCGGCCGGCAGGGCCAGCACGCTATTGGCGGTATCCGCGGTGGCGAGACGCGCTTGCACATCCTTGCCGGTAACGATCGCCAGCGCGGCACCTTTGCTGCCGCGCTCCAATGTGTAAATCGCACACAAGGCAACGGCCAACATCAGTAAACAAAAGACAAACAAAAGCATTCGCCTGGATGACCGCCGCCGCGCGAAGACCATGCCGACAACTGCAAAAATCCCGAGCCAAAATGCTATCGCCGCGGTGATGCTATACTGATTGACACTGCCAAATTGCAGATACCGTTCCGCCCAGCCTGGTTGAATCTCAAGCGCGTGCGCTTCGTCGCGCGCGATCTGCAAATTGGCGGTCGCCTCCGGATGATGCCGCTCCAATGCAAGCGCACGTTCGTAGTTCAAAATGGCGTGTCCGAAGTCGCCTGTGCGGAAATAAGCGTTGCCAAGATCGTAGAATACATTCGCGCTCGATTGGCCCGCCCGAATTAGCGACTCATATCCGGAAATGGCTTCCTTGAACTGACCTTGTGCGTACGCCTGGTTTGCCTTGATAAAATCGGCGTCTGCCTGGGCCCACGCGGATGAAGTTACGACCAGACATGTCATCGCGCAGGACGCGTGAACAATGTAGCGCAAGCGTCCTCGCTTGCGTGCTGGGACACTCTCGCAAGCGGGGACGCTTGCGCTACTATTTTTTCGCGTGTTCACGCTCGTAAATTCTCGATTAACTCCAGCACTTCGCGGCGATTCTCCGGAGAGACACTGGCCGGCCCGTTGTGGGCTCCGCTGTATTGCCACTCGTCACTTTGCTCGAACAACCGGCGCAGTTGGTCGCGCGAATCGCTGTTGAGCTTGAAAGTGTCCGCAGCGGTTTCCGCGTCCACGTTGTTTGGATCCACGCGTCGGCTGGAAGACGCGAGCGCGGTCTTTAACCGAACTACTCTCGACGCCTCAGCGTAATATTCTCGCGGGGATGAAGCATCCCGGTGCAATTTGTGCAGCAACTCGGCCGCTTCATGCCGCAGGGCCGCGACCCGCCGCGCGTCGCGATCGTCAATTCTCCTCTGCCGAATTCTCCAACCGACGAATCCAATGAGCGCGAGGAACGGAGGCAGCTGAGCCATCCAAAAAACCGGACGTGTGTACAGCGGATCGAACGATTCTGTCCTGCCCGCCCGGTCGGTAAGCTGATACAAAATCTCATGAGACTGAGGTGCAGGTGCGGGCGGCGAATTCGCCTGAGCCGCTGTAGCCGGTGGCGATGACGCCGGCTGGGCTGCGGCTACATTCGTTGGAGGCGCTCCGCCTTGAACGGCAATCGCTATCGGCTCGCTGTGCAAAGTGACATAGTGCTCCTTCGTCGGATCGAAATACGAAAATGCGAGGACCGGCAAGGTCTGCTTGTTCTCATTAGGCGAAAGCACTGTCTCGAACGTTTTCGTTCCGCTGATGCCGACCTCGTCGTCCTGCTTGAACTTGGAAGAGGGGGGATATTTGTGCCAGCCGCGATCGTCTTCAATCGTCGGTGCATTCACGCGGTCGAAATTGCCGCGGCCCGAAACGGCGGTCGTGACGGTGATCGGATCGCCCACTGGCACGCTCTTCGGTTTCGCATCGGTACTCATCGTGAAATTACCGATTGCGCCTGAAAAACTCGGGGGAGCGTTTGGAGGCAAAGGTTTTACATCGAGTGCGATCGGGTCGCTTTTGATCTCGATTTCGCGCCGTTCGCCCATTTGCGCGAATGGATTACTAAAGAACGGATCGGAGAACGGATCGTTTAAATCGGAGAGGTCGAACGGTGAGCGCTGACGCGATCGCGGCGCAGATCGCGCTCGGGGAACTACGATTTGTGCCCTGGCTTTTACTGGCCCGAGCTCGAGTTTGCCGGCGCGCGCCGCGGATATGGCTGTCTTGTACGACACGATGACGTAAGATCGCCCGCCAATCGTCTCCTGATGCTGTTCCGGCTGCTGCAATTTTTGCGCCGTAAATCCTTGGCCGTTGATCTCAGGATCGCCCAGTGGCCTGGGGTAAGTGCGTGGATCATAGCCAACACGAACCTGTGCCGGAACGACCTCGCCAACGTAGGCCGTCTTCTTTGGCACGATCAATTCAGCGAAAGCCAGTTCTCCTGTATTTGCGGGCTGGGTTTGCGCACCACGACCGCCAGGTCTCGCGCCAGATTGGCGGCCCGATGTGTCGGCGACATTCAGCGTCAGCTCCGGTGTCCGCAGCATCTTGCTGCCCGCGCGAACTGTTTGCGCCGGAATGATGAACCGGCCGGCTCGCAACGGGAGGATTGTGTAACTGTAGGTAACGCTGGAGTTCGTCGCGAAGTTGTGGATTTCGAATTGTCGGGACTGTCCGGTGGCATGAATCTCCAAACCATCGACCGAGATTTCTTCAGGCGGCCGCGCATCTCCCGGGCCGGTCACCTTGATTTGCAGTTCAACTGTGTCACCGACGGCCACCTCTGAATTGCTGAGCACGGCCGTGACGCTGGGGGAATCGGCACGCGCGAACTGGGCAAATACCAGTGCAGCAGACGCGACAAATAAGATCCGACAGCGCATCGACATCTCCATCAACCATTAACTCTCGACCATTAACCCGTGTGCGTCACCAGTCGTTATAGACACGGCGCCTGACTTTGCGTTCATCAAGTTGGACCCGCGCCTCTTCGTCTTTCATGGATTCAAGCAGCGCCAGTGCCTGGCGTTCGCTCATCTGGCCTGTTTTCTCCGCTTCGGCCTCCGCCGCAATCTCTGCATTCTTGTCACCGGCCTTTTGCGGTTTCTCCCCGCCAGGAGCGCCTTTCACTTCACCGGCGAGTTTTTTTTGCTCCGACGGAGTAGGGGACGCGTTTTGCTCTTCACCTTCTCCGGGCGAGGGCGAGGGGCTTTCATTTTCACCTTCGCCGGGACTCGGAGATTGTTCAGCCTGGCGTTCACCCGGTGACGGCGAAGGCTGATTGGCCTGTTGCTGTTGCCCGCCTGGTGAAGGGGACGGGCTGTCGCCGGTCTTGGGCTGCTGCTTCTTTTGCGGCTCGTTCTTCGCCTGCGATTGATCCTTTTCCTTCTCTTGTTGTTGCTGTTGATCGCGGTTCGATCCGTCTTGCGACTGTTGGTCTTGTGACTTCTGCTGCTCGTTTTTCTCTTGCTGGCTCTGACCCTGCTGCTGTTGTTGTTGTTGCTTTTGTTGCTCCTGTTGCTGTTGCTGATCTTGCTGTTGTTGTTGCTGCTGCTGTTGATTCTGCTGCGATTGTTTCTGTTGCTGGTCCTGATTTTGCTGTTGTTGCTGATCTTGTTTGTTTTTCTTGTTCTGTTTTTTTTGCGGCGGAGACGGCGATGGGGAAGGCTGCTGTTGCTGTGACTTTTTGTTTTTTAACTCTTCGATCTTTCGTTTGACGTATTCGTAGTTGTCTTTCGCCTCTTTGTTTTGCGGGTCGAGCTTGAGCGTTTGCTCGTAGTGATCGAGGGCGTTTGTCCAATCGGTAAGCTTCTTGTCATCGCTTTTCTCTGCTTCGCCGTGTTGATAAAGGGTGTTGCCAAGGTTGTAGTGCCCCCTGCTCTGCAAACCCGTATCGCCGGTGAGCAATGCCTGACTGAAAGACTCCAGTGCTTTGTTGTAGTCTTTCAACTTGTAAGCGGCCGTTCCGGAATCGAACTGGAGCTTGTCCTCGGCCGGGGACTCAGGATGCGATTTCAACGTCTGTTGAAACTGGCTGTACGCATCTTCGAATTTTCCCTGGTGGTATGCGTCGATTCCCGGCGCTGCTCCAAACGCAACTGTGCCGAGGATCATCAGAAGAGCGGCGGTCGCACCCACGGCTCGTGCGGGCCCGCCTGCAGCGTGACGCGCAGCATTGCGGGCAGGCGCGGGCGCGTAACGTCTTTCGCGTGCACGCTTCCGCTCCGGGATCAAGATGGAGAACGCCAGAGCAATTAATGCCGCGCCAAGCGGCCACTCATAGCGTTCAATGGGCCGACGCGACAAACGGACGTCCATTTCGGCGGCCTGCATTTTTGCCAGTCCTTCAGTTTGCAATTGCTGCATTGTGCGCGGCCCGTTTTCCAAATGAAGATAAAATCCGCCCGTGGCCTGCGCGATTTCGCGCAAACGTTTGTCGTCCAGTTTCGATTTCACTACCTGGCCGCCTGAGTCCTTCACAAAACTTGTTTCGCCATTGTCGCCAGGTACGGGAATCAATGACCCCTGAGGCGTTCCCACGCCGACGGTAAAAATCCGCACACCAGCATCAGCGGCTTCTTTTGCGGTTTTTACAGCGTCACCACTCAACTCCTCGCCGTCAGTAAAGATGACGAGCGCTCGATTTCCCATTGCGCTTTTGCCGAAGCTTTGCGTCGCAATAGTGATGGCGCTGGAAATATTAGTTCCGCCCTCTGGAATGGTTTTCGTGTCCAGGTCACTGATAGCTTCAACGACAGCGTCGTAGTCGATCGTGAGTGGCGCTTGCAAAAAAGCGCGGCCGGCAAACGCAATGAGTCCAACACGGTCGCCTTGCAGTTCGTTGATCAAATCCTGCACCGCCAGCTTCACGCGATCGAGCCGGTTTGGCTGAACGTCGTTCGAAAGCATGCTGCGTGATGTGTCCACTGCGATCAGCAAATCCAGGCCCTTGCGTTTGACGTCCTCAAACGTGTAACCCCAGCGCGGTTGCGCGAGGCTGGTCAGGGCGAGTGCGAGCCCGACCAACACGAGGCCAAACCTCATGATGCGACGCGGCCGATTTACCGTTCCTGCAAGTTGCGGCAGCAACCGCGCAGAAACGAATTGTTGCAGCCGGCGCAGCCCGCGATTTTCAGCGCGCACAAACAACGCGATCAAAAGCGGGATAACCAGTAATCCCCACAGCCATTCTGGTGCGCCAAAACTCATGCGATCGTAGGGACGTTGAAGCGCTGAAGCACTGAAGCGGCAGGGAATATCATTGTCATTCTGAGCGGAGCGAAGAATCTCTGATTATTTTTCCGGCAGCGAGCAAGAGTCGTAATCAGAGATGTTTGAAAGCCTGGCCTCATGCTTCGCATTTCGTTGCAGCGCTTCGCTCAACATGACAGGATGAACGCTTCAACCTTCTTTTCATGGCAACTTCTTCCAAATGGTTTGCGACAAGATCAGTTGCGCCAGCAACAAGCCGCAGCCGCCCATCAAACAAAGCGGAAACAAATCGCGGTACTGCTGATATTTCTTCACACTGACTGTGGATTTCTCCAGCTTGTCTATGTCGTCATAAATTTCTTCGAGCGATTTCGTGTCGGTCGCCCGAAAAAATTTTCCATCGGCAATTTTCGCGACCTCTCTCAGACCGCTTTCGTTGAACTCCACACGCTGGTTTTCATACAAAATATTACCAAGCGCATCAGTCAGCGGTCCTCTCTGCGTGAAGATTGGCGCCGGCGCAATGCCATTGATGCCTGCTCCGATTGCATAAAAATGAATCTTCAACGCCTTCACTGCCTCCGCCGCGGTGCTTGGTGGAATTTTACCGGCGTTGTTTTCTCCGTCGGTCAACAGAACCAGTACGCGACTCTTTGATTGTTTGTCATTCAAACGGTTGGCGGCCGCTGCCATCGCCGACCCGATCGCCGTCCCATCCTCGACAAGACCAATACGGACCCGGTCGAGATTTTGCTGAAGCCAGTCGTGATCCAGAGTCATCGGGCTTACGACATACGGCCGACCGGCGAATGCGATAATGCCGATGCGATCGTTCGGCCTGCTTTCGATAAATTTTCGCGTGACTTCACGAATCGCATCGACGCGGGTCGCTTCCTGCCCCCCGACCGTAAAATCCTTCGTCAGCATCGAGCCCGAGACATCGAGCACCAGCATGATGTCGATGCCGCTTGCCTCTATTTGCGTAAGGCTTTTGCCAAGCTGTGGGCGCGCGAGTCCAACTACGAAAATGGCTAGTGAAGCCAGGAGCAACGTCCGTAGAATTTTACCAGCCCGCGCAGCGCTTGTTCTACCAATTGCTCGAAGGCTGGCGATCGATGAATAAGTAAGCGCCGCAGCCGGTCCACGTTTGCCGCGCAACCAGGCAAGCAACGGAATAGCCAGCAGCAAGAGTAGCAGCCACGGGTGTGCAAATGTCAGCGCGGTGTTGGCAGTCCACCAATCGGATACCTTTGTCATGTCGAGCGAGAGTCGAGACATGCCTCAATCAAACCGTGGCGAGTTGTGCTCCCTTGACGAAACGAATCGCTTCGTCCAGCAGCAGCTTGCTATCCGACGTGGTCGCTTCGTACCGCGCGAACTTGATAAGGTCGCAGCGGTTCAGGAAATCCTCCAGCAATGACGTCTCCTCCTGTGAGAACGGGGACGCCTGGGTAACCGCACTCAAGAATTCGATGGACGTTTGTCGTGTTGCGGGCACTCCGTATTGCTGCGTTACGTATTTTCGCAAAATGTCGGACACCCGAATGCTGAACTGATACGGCGACACATGTTCCATTTCGCCGCTGATCCGTTCGAGCTCTTCAAGCGCGATCTCACGAGGAGGTTTCGGCGGTGATGCCGGCTTTCGCCTGCGGGCGATCAACCACACGATGAGCCCGAGCACCGACAGAGTGACGAAAACACCAACAAACACCAGCCACGGCGGAATCAGCGAGTAATCCACGGGCGGCGCAATGTCGTGGAGTTCTTCGGCGAGAATAAAAAACACAGGAGCAATGGAGTCGTGGAGTAATGGAGTCGTAAAAGACAGATTCATTTCAATACTCCCTTCATCGAACCCCAATTCGCCGTTCGCGTTGTCGAAAAAACGAGCGGAGCGCCGGCAAATAATCCTTCCCTGTCTGCAGCGTGATTGTATCGATATTGTTGCGTCGAAACGTGCGGGATAGTTCTGTGTCTTGCACATTCACAAGATCGGCAAATAGCGAGCGGGTTCTGCGATCGGTGGTATTGATCTCAACTTGTTCGCCGGTCTCGGCGTCTTCCAGAGTGATGATGCCGATGTTCGGCAGCATTTTTTCTCGCTCGTCGTTAATGTGAATGGCCACAAAATCGTGCCGGCGGCCGCTCACAGCCAGCGCTCGTGAAAAATCCGGTGCCTGAAAATCCGAAATGAAAAAGACAACTGCGCGCCGCGTAACGATCTTGTTCAAATAATCAAGTGCCAGCGCCGGTTCTGTGCCGCGTCCCTGTGGCTCAAAAAACAGAATCTCGCGGATAACTCGCAGCGTGTGCGACCGCCCTTTTTTTGGTGGAATAAAAAGCTCAACGCGATCGGTGAAGAGAATCAGGCCGACCTTGTCGTTGTTTCTGATCGCACTGAACGCGAGCAAACAGGCTACCTCCGCTGCCAGCTCGCGTTTTGATTGTGTCGTGCTGCCAAAATTCCCGGAAGCGCTGACGTCCACCACCAGCATCACAGTAAGCTCGCGCTCCTCGGTAAATTTCTTAATAAATGCGGTGCCCATTCGCGCGGTGACGTTCCAATCAATTGAGCGGATCTCATCGCCGGGCTGATACTCGCGAACGTCCTCAAAGTTCATCCCGCGGCCTTTGAAAACACTGTGGTAATCGCCGGCGAACGCAGTCTCGACCAGGCCGCGGGTCTTGATTTCGAGAGTGCGGATTTTTTTGAGAATCTCGGTTGTTTTCTCGGCGTGTTCGTCATCCCGAGCAGAGCGAAGCGGAGTCGAGGGATCCCGTTGCATTACCGTGAAGCTTTGATTGACCGCACCGCGTACATCTCAGAGAACAAGTCGCGCCATTCAGGATTCCTTCGGGCAATCTTCTTTGCGCGACCCCATCTTTTGAGTTGCTTTTCTCTCGCGATCGCGTTGGTCGGGTCCGAATACGCTTCGAAGTAAATCAGCTTGTGCGCATTATATTGGCGAGCAAATGCGCTCCCGAGTCCGAGTGAATGTTCGCTCGCCCGTCGTTCCAGACTGTTTGTGACACCAATGTACAAAACAGTGTGACGATCCCCGTTCGTTAAAATGTATACGAAGTAGTTGTGATGTCGCATCAGTACATCTTGGGTTGTGCCGCGGGATTCCTCGACTTCGCTCGGAATGACCGGGCAAATCACGGCACGGGCAATCCCGCGAAAATTCGTTGTATGATTGTCTCGCTGGTGACTGCTTCCGCCTCAGCTTCGTAACTGACGATAATGCGATGCCGCAACACGTCGGGACCGATGCTTTTTACGTCCTGAGGCGTCACATAGCCGCGTCCGTTCAGGAAGGCGTGAGCGCGCGCCCCGAGCGCGAGGTAGATTGTGGCGCGCGGCGACGCCCCATATCGAATGAGACCTTCGAGCCGCAGATTGTACGCGGCCGGCTCCCGTGTCGCCCACACGACGTCGACGATGTAATCCTTCACCCGGTCATCAATGTAAATGCTATTGACCGCGTCGCGCGCGGCGATGATCTGTTTTGGCTCCACCACAGACTCCACTCGCAAATCCGGCGCCGACGTAGCCATGAGGTCGAGGATCGTTCGTTCCTCATTCTTTTGCGGGTAAGCGATGTTCAACTTGAGCATGAAACGATCGAGTTGCGCTTCGGGCAGCTGGTAAGTGCCTTCCTGCTCGATCGGATTTTGTGTCGCAAGAACCAGAAATGGATCGGGCAGGGGATATGTCGTTTCGCCAATCGTGACCTGCCGTTCCTGCATCGCCTCCAGCAAGGCGCTCTGAACCTTTGCCGGCGCGCGATTAATTTCGTCAGCCAGAATCAGGTTGGAAAAAATCGGACCGAGTTTCGTTGTAAATTCGCCCGTGCGCGGATTGTAGATGAGAGTCCCGATTAAATCCGCTGGCAGAAGATCCGGCGTGAATTGCAGTCTTTGAAATCCCGTTCGAATGCATGAGGCCATTGTTTTCACAGTGAGCGTTTTGGCCAGACCGGGAACGCCTTCGAGCAGGAGATGACCATTGCCAAGCAGCCCGAGCAGAAGCCTGTCCACCAGATATTTCTGGCCCACGACCACATGGGCGATTTGTTGACGGAGCGCCGGAATCCACTGACCCAGCTCGCGTACTTCCTGCGTAATTTCCTGCGTCGATTTCATACGGTTCTCCTCAGACACGTACGGCAGGTAGAATGTTCGATCAAACCTCGTAGATGCTGCTGGCGATCCTCTTTCTGTGCGTTCCGAGAAACATGCTAAAAATGAGTCGAATGTCAGCCTTGAAACCGTGGCACCGAGCGACTCTTGTTCTTGCTCTTGTCTGCCTGGCAGTGTCGCTCCTCGCGTGGATCGCCCGTACTGAACCGGCGATTAGTTTTTTGCCGCGGGAGCGAGCGGCAGATTGGATTGTTTTTCCGGCTGCCGTTGATGCGCATGCGCATTGGTATGCCGATTTGGATGCAACGTTCCGGCGCGAATTTACTTTGCCGCGCCAGCCCGCAACAGCGCCTTTGCGCGTCCGGGCGTTGCGCCGAGCGGAAGTGAAAATAAACGGCGCTTCGGTTCAGCTTCCGCAGAATCGCAATTGGAAGAAGATTGCGAGCGTCGATGTTGGGGAGCAGCTGCGTGCCGGCACGAACGTCGTCGAGGTGCGCGTAGTCAATCGAAATGGACCACCGGCCCTCTGGCTCGCTTTGCGTGGTGACCAGCTGAGCGTGGCGACCGACCAAAATTGGGAAGTCGCCTTTGCGGGCTCCTCATGGCGCCATGCTGCCCTCGCTACGGCGGCGAAAACTCCCGGCCGCGGCAATGCCGTTACGGGCGGCGAACGTACGTTTGACGCGGCACAGAAACTTTGGCCGCTCTGGATTCTGCTACTCGCGGTTGCAGGCGCAGGGATCATTCTCTGGCGTGTCAGCTCCAAGCAGCTCACGTCAGTGAGCTTGGAGCGAGTCATTCTCCTTCTCGTTTCCGGGCTATGGTTGCTGTTGTTCTGGAATAACACGCGCCTGTTACCCTTCCATGCGGGCTTCGATGCCGAAGAGCACCTGAAGTACATCGATTACATCCAGAAACGCTGGTCACTTCCATTGCCGACCGAAGGCTGGGAGATGTATCAGCCGCCGCTGTATTATTTCATCGCCGCTATAATCCTTTCATCTTGCAAACTCTCGATCACCGATCCGGCGTCGGTTCTTGTTCTGCGCGCTCTCGGCGCATTCTTCGGCATCACGCAGTGCGTGCTGGTGTTTTTGACTTTACGCCTCCTGTTTCCAGCCAGAACAGCGCTGATCGGTCTGTTAGTAGCGGCTTTTCTGCCAATGCATTTGTACCTCGCACATTATGTGACGAACGAAGTCCTCACCGCCACGCTCGCGACGTTGACGGTTTATCTCTGCCTGCGACTTCTCAAGACCGAAGCGCCGCGTGCTGGACAATTCATGCTGGTCGGCTTGGCGCTGGGCGCGACGATGCTGACAAAGGCGACCGGAATCCTCTTACTTCCGATCGCAATCGCGGCGATTTTCGCAAGGCTTATTCACAGGCGATCGCCGGCTGCAGTGTCGTTGCGCAATCTCGGTCTGCTCCTCGCAACTTGTCTCGCGGTGTGCGGTTGGCATTACGCACGCATTTGGCTGAGGTTCGGCACCCCGTTGCTGGGCAATTGGGACGTGATGAGCGGATTCACCTGGTGGCAGGATCCGGGTTATCACACCGCAGCTGATTACCTTCGTTTCGGACGTTCGCTAATCGCTCCGCTCTTCAGCGGCTTCGCCGGATTTGCGGACGGCATCTACTCCACATTGTGGGGCGACGGTTTGTCCGGCGGGGCTTCAAGTGTGAATATCGCCTGGAATCTGAGCCCGATGGCCGCAGGTTACTTGTGGGCTCCAATTCCGACGGCTTTGATGCTTTTGGGCGCCAGCGTCGCGATTGTTCGATATGTTCGACAACCTTCGGCTGAATTGTTCCTGTTGCTCGGTTTTTCCATCGTCGTTGCGCTCGGATTGACGTTCATGACTCTGAAAGTCCCCTCGTACGCGCAAGCCAAAGCGTTTTACGGATTGTCAGCTTTGACACCGCTTTGTTTCTTTGGCGCGCTTGGTTGGGAAGCGGTCACCCAGGGCTGGAGGCATTTACGATTTATTATCAGCGCGCTCTTGCTCGTGTGGGCCCTGAACAGCGTGGCCACGTTCTGGATTATTCCCTCGGTGCCGCAGCATTTGTATGCTGTAAGGATTCTCGGCCGCCAAGGTAAGATCGAGCGGGCCGCCACCGAAGCAGCGAAAGCAGTCGAAGCCGATCCCTCGAACGCAGCAGCGCACGGCTACCGAGCGTTAGCCTTGAGCGAACTCGGGAACGACGCGGAAGCCGTGAAGGAAGCTGAGCGCGCAGTTGAGTTGGCACCGACGGATTCTGCGGCTCACCTTAATCTCGCGATTGCAGCGAAGCGTACCGATATGGAACGCGCAATCGCCGAAGCCCGCCGTGCCATCGAATTCGGGCCGGAAAATTTTTCAGCGTATCAAATGCTCATGAAGTGCCTTCTGGACTCGACCCGATACAACGAAGCGCGCGAGCTCGGACCGGAATGGCTGGCGGTGTCGCCCTTCGATGCGGCTGCTCATTCTGGTTTGGCTGTGGCAACGGCACAGACTGGTGATCTGGCGACAGCCGCGCGACACCTCGGTTACGTGCTGATGTTGCGGCCGAATGCTGAGGAAGCCCACGCGCAACTGCATCAGATCGTAGTGTCGCTGGCAAAAGCGCCTGATGGATTGCAACGGCTTCGCGAGATCGCGTCGAATGCACCGGGTTCACCGCGTATGCTCGACGAAATCGCGTGGTTGCTTGCGACGTATCCCGACTCGGAATCGCGCGACGGCAACGAGGCAGTTCGCCTAGCCGAGCGCGCTTGCGCTCTCACAGATCGCAGTGTCCCTGCTTTTCTCGCCACGCTGGCTGCGGCTAACGCTGAGACTGGAGATTTTTCGCATGCTGTCGCTGTTGGGGAAGAGGCGCTCACCAGAGCACAGTCCATCGGCGATAGCGACGGCGTCAAGCTGAGCGAGAACATCCTCGCGTCGGTTCGCGCAAACATGCCGTATCACCACGAACCGGAGCAGTAATGCGCTAGTATCTTTCGCGGTGGCGATGTCACCGTCGGTCGGAATCTCTTGCGCGTGCACGCAGCGCAAAAATAATTGGCAACCCGGTGTAGGGCTCCGCTTTGCGAATTCGACTTTCGAGATAACGACGATATGTCTCGTTCAACAAACTCGGATCGTTCACGAAGAGAACAAACTCGGGCGGTGCAAGGGCATTATGCCGCTCGGCGGCGGCTGCGTTTTTTCCCCGCGCTTCTTCGCCGGCTCGAAAGCCGCCGCTCTTGGTTTGGGTAGCGTAAAGAAGCTTAAGCCGGCGGCCTTTTACCATCGGAGGTGGATTCGCTTCTAATGCCTGACGCAGCAACCGGTTCAGGATACCCGTGCCAATTCGCTGTCGCGCTGCGCGTTCGATCTTTTCAATAGACGCAAAAATGTTGCCGACGTTTTCCCCAGTCAGCGCGGACGTGATCAAGATTGGTGCGTATTCGAGAAAGAAAAGTTGCGCACGCGCTTCCTCAATAGCTTGTCTCGCTGCCCGCCTCTCGCCGTGCCTGGGCTTGACCTGGTCCCATTTGTTCAGGATGACCATCGCCGGTTTGCGCGCTTTTTGAATCAGTCCGGCGATTCGTTTGTCCTGCGCGGTCACGCCCATCGTCACGTCGACAATGAGGACGCAAAGATCCGCGCGGCGAATGCTTCGCTCGGAGCGCATCACGCTGAACACCTCGACGGAAGTCGATTGTTTCCCGCGTCGGCGAATTCCGGCGGTATCGATGAACACGAA
>DATBDI010000040.1:0-3372 GCA_036270025.1 Candidatus Udaeobacter sp.
CGACCTGACCCGATTGTGGGTGAGAATAGTGCCGCGGTAACCCTTCCTAATCACAACAAAACAGGGATCCTGAGCTTCATTTTTTCCGAAGGAGGATTTTTCGCCGCGCTTATCCTTACTTATTTGTATTTCTATGCTCACCCACAAGCCGGTCCTGGCGCTAAAGGGCTGGATGTCCCGCGCACGCTGGCGTTTAGCGTTTGCCTTTTCGCAAGCAGTTTCACCTTCTGGCGATCCGAGGTTGCCCTAACGAAACAGCGTCGCGGTTCCATGCTTGGCTGGCTCGGACTGACGATCCTGCTCGGCGGCATCTTCCTTGTTGGTCAGGGGACGGAGTATTGGAAGCTCTTTCAGACCGGGGTCGATCTCAGCACCAATCTCTTCTCTACCACATTCTTCACCTTGACTGGCTTTCACGGTTTGCACGTGCTCCTTGGTTTGATCGCGCTGCTGATTTTTCTCTGGGTGGCGTGGGAGGGCGATTTCGCTTCTGGCCGCGGCGAATCGGCCTTTAAGTCAGTCGGTTACTACTGGCACTTCGTCGATGTGGTCTGGGTCCTTGTTCTACTCACAGTTTACATCCTACCGCTTGTCCGATGACTACGCGCTATCTACAATCAGGAAAGCAGGAACGCAGGAATAAGATTTGCGGCGGCACGCACAGCGCCAAGGGCGCGACATCAATCCAGAAGCCTGGGGCAACGCCCCAGGTTTGCAAGAATATCAAGCCATCAGCGCTGAAAGCGTGCTTCACTTTCGGCGCTGGCTTGCTGAACGGATACCTCGAGTTGAATCGCGCTTTCAGCGCTTGCTTTTCGCTCAATCGAATCCCTGGGGCGTTGCCCCAGGCTAAGGGTGAGGCGGCGCCTTTGGCGCTAAACACTGCTGCACCCGGGATGGACTAACACTAACGTGACGACACAGCAATTTCTCACTTCCGCGTGGACATGGAATACAACAGCGCTCGTGTTAAGCGGTGTTGCGCTTATCGCGTATGTGTGGACCTTTGGCCTCAATCGTCGCATTCCATATCTGCTCGCGGCACTCGGCGTGTTTGTCCTGACATTGGTGTCGCCGTTTAGCACACTGGCAAACGGTTATCTCTTCAGCGCGCACATGGTTCAACACATCCTGCTCGTGCTGATCGTTCCCGCGCTGTTGCTGTTAAGTCTACCGCGGTCGTTCTCGCTTCGTCCTCCCCTCACCTATCTTACCCATCCACTAATCGGATGGGTTGCGGGAGTGGGTGCGATGTGGCTGTGGCACGCTCCCACACTTTGCAACGCGGCCGCTACGTCGAGGACTATCTCAGCAGTCCAGACAACGTCGCTGCTGTTAATGGGAAGCGTGTTTTGGTGGCAGGTGCTGGCGCCGCGCGAACACCAACGCCTTTCGCCGCCCGCTGGGATTGTTTACCTCTTTACCGCATGCACTGCCTGCAGCGTGCTCGGTATTATCCTGACCTTCGCGCCAGTTTCCATTTGCCCGGTTTACCAAACCCCGGTCGATCGACTGGGAATGCTCAGCACGATTCGCGGCGATTGGGGCCTAACAAGTGATCGTGATCAGCAGATCGGCGGACTGTTAATGTGGGTTCCGATGTGTGCGATTTACGTGACTGCAATTTTAGCCCAGCTAGCGCGCTGGCATTCATGTCCGGCGCCACAAACTAAGGAGTCAAATGCCTAACGAACAATCAACTACACAACCCTCGGACGCAGTGCCGCGGGGATGGCAGGTGCTGCCGGATGTACCACTGCCGCACCCGACCTACTTCCCAGCCGGGCTGGCCATGGGAGTCGCCTTTCTCTTCTGGGGATTGATCACCACCTGGGTTGTTTGGCTGGTCGGTGTTGCCCTCTTCATCGCAGCGCTTGCCGGTTGGATCACCGAGATTCGCCATGAATACAAGTCGCGCTGAGTCGTCATCCGCACCGTTGACTGAAAGTCCGGAGGAGATCAGCCGGCGGCGATTCTTTGAAAAACTCTCCATCGGCCTGATAGGTCTTTGCACCGCGATTGTCGGAGTACCGTTAATCGGATTTATCGTCGCGCCGTTGTTTCGAAAGGTGCCGGAGAAATGGGTGACGATTGGCAAACCAGATGATTTTCAAATCGGTAAGACAGTAGCCGTGACAGTGACCGATCCTTCGGAGCTCCCCTGGGCTGGAGTCACAGCGAAGAGTGGTGTCTGGCTGCGACGAGTAACCGCAGACAGTTTCATCGCCTTCTCCGCTAACTGCACGCACCTGGGTTGTCCCGTGCGATGGCTTGAAGGCGCCGATCTCTTCATGTGTCCGTGCCATGGCGGTGTCTACTATAGTGACGGCGAGGTCGCCGCGGGCCCGCCGCCGCTCCCGCTGTTCCGCTACGATGTGCGGATTGCAAATGGTGAAGTGCAAATGAAGCAGGCGATCGTTCCGATTTCTACGACGCTGTGATTAAGTTATTTAAAACAGTCTGGAATTGGCTTGACGATCGGCTCGGCATCAGCGTCCTGCTCTCCCCGGCGCTGCATATGGCACCACAGGATGCGAAATGGTGGTACGTATTTGGCAGCGCCACGCTTTGTGCCTTCATGGTGCAGGTAGCAAGCGGAGTCGCGCTGGCGTTCTCATACATCTCTTCGTCGTCACAAGCTTATGAGACTCTCTTATTCATAACTAACGACGCACCCTTCGGGCGTTTCCTGCGCGGACTTCATTACTATGGCGCGTCCGCAATGGTTTTGATGATCGGAGCGCATATGGCGCAGACGTTTTTGTTTGGCGCCTACAAATTTCCGCGCGAGATGAGCTGGACCACCGGAATCCTGTTGCTGGCTTTTACTCTCGGAATGGGATTTACCGGGCAGCTTCTCCGGTGGGATTCAACCGCGGCGTGGTCGGTCGTGGTAGCGGCTGAGCAGGCCGGACGTATTCCGATTATCGGCGACTGGGTCGCGCGCTTCATCCTTGGCGGTAATACGATCGGCGGCGCCACACTCAGTCGCTTCTTTGCCATCCATGTTTTCGTTCTACCCGCAATCATGTTCGGCTTTATCGGCTTGCATCTCTGGCTTGTTTTTCGCCACGGTATTTCCGAGCCGCCGGTTGCCGGCAAACCGGTAGACCCGGCGACGTATCGCGCGGAATACGAAGAACTGCTCAAGACGAGTGGCAAGCCATTTTGGCCGGACCTGGCTTGGCGCGATGTAATCATCTCCACGCTTTTGATCATCGCGATCGCACTCGCCGCATTCTTCGTCGGGCCTCCAGTTTTGGATAAGCCACCTGATCCGAGCATACTGGCGGCCGATCCACGACCGGATTGGTATCTTCTTTGGTACTTCGCGCTGCTCGCCCTGATTCCAGCCAGGATCGAAGGCTACGT
>DATBDI010000041.1:0-1710 GCA_036270025.1 Candidatus Udaeobacter sp.
CGCAGCGATATCGAAGGCTTTGCAGACGATTACGCGTTCGTTGTCCAGGCGCTGCTCGACCTCTATGAAGCCTCCTTCGATGTCGAGTGGCTAAAGTTCGCGGGCGAATTACAGGAAACGCAGGACCGCCTTTTTTTCGACGACAAAAACGCCGGCTACTTCAGCACGAGCGGCAAGGACCAGAGCGTCTTTCTCCGAATGAAAGATGACAACGATGGCGCCGAGCCGGCGGCGAGTTCAATTGCGGCGCTGAACCTTTTGCGGCTTTCGCAAATTCTGAATCAGGAACAACTGACGAAGCGCGCGAGAAAAACGATCGACGCATTTGCGGCCACGTTATCCCATTTTCCGAGTGCCATGCCGCAAATGCTGGTCGCACTCGACTATTCGTTAAGCAAGCCGCGCCAGATCGTGATCGCCGGCAAACACAATGCGGCAGAAACGAAAGCGCTGCTCAACGAGGTGCATCGCCAATTTGTTCCCAGGACGGTCGTGCTTCTGGCTGATGGCGCTGAAGGCCAGAAGTATCTCGGCGAGAAAAACGAAGCGATCCGCGCGATGACACCGGTCGAGGGCAAACCAGCCGCTTACGTCTGCGAAAATTTCACCTGCAAAGCGCCGGTGACAAATCCGAAGCAACTCGCCGAGTTGCTGAAGTTGTAGGAGCGCTTGTGCCAAGCGCCCATCGTTCTAGATCCGATGTTTGATACAAGCGTGCCACTGTATAGCCGCGGTCGCTGACCGCGGTGGCCCTTTGCGTGGTAAACTCTGGAGCGGCCGAAGTCAGTGGCCTTTGCTACGACACTGCAGCACCGGGAAATTGGAAGATTTTCGCGAACGTCGTTCCATGATTTCCGTAGAAGAAGATCCGGCAGTGCGTCAGGCGATGTCCGACGGGTATTTTCGCAAAAACCGCAAATTGCGATTGCACTGGCCAGGCGGTTCGTTAGACAATTCCGAACCGTGAAGAAAAGCGTCACAACTTGCGCGGACTTAGAACCAATCCGGGTCGTAGCGGTCGGCGATACCATCATTGGTGAGCAGGGTTTGGTCGCAATTATTGGCCGCGACCCGCGGTACCAGGTTTGCGGCGCCGCACATACTTTTGACGAGGCGAATAAACTCGTTCGCCGATATCGTCCCGATGTGCTGCTCATCGAACCGTTTCTCGAAGACCGCGATGCCATGCGCTGGATCAAGGATCTTGCCACGGAATTTCCGCGGATTCGTATCCTGATTGTGTCACGACAGTCTGAACGGACTTATGCAGAGCGCGCCCTTCGTGCGGGAGCTGCTGGTTACTGGATGAAGAACAGTTCGGTGGACGAGTTAATGCGCGCGATTGAGACTGTGCTGGCCGGTGAGATCTATGCCAGTCGAGCGATCACTTCGGTCGCGATGCGAAAGTT
Source organism: Candidatus Udaeobacter sp. (assembly GCA_036270025.1). GTDB lineage: Bacteria > Verrucomicrobiota > Verrucomicrobiia > Chthoniobacterales > UBA10450 > Udaeobacter. Next base: position 1,410 of record DATBDI010000041.1, read on the forward strand.
TGCAGGCGGTCGCAACCTTCCACACGCCATCGATGTCCTTAGCGATCGCGAGATGGCGGTGTTCGCGCTCATTGCGGCTGGGCATGGCACCGGTCGGATCGCGAAAGAACTTGGGGTCAGCCGCAAAACCATCGAGAGCCACTGCGGGCATATCAAGCTCCAAGTTACAGTTACATACAATGAACAATTCTCGTGAGTCGGCCTATAGATCGTTTCTCAAGCAACTTGTTGTTGCCGGCGCAACAGTGGCTTTTGTTGGCTCCAGCTGGGAAGTCTGCGCGCAATCATCTCCCGCGGGAGA
>DATBDI010000042.1:0-11890 GCA_036270025.1 Candidatus Udaeobacter sp.
ACAAGACGGCATCGGCGTAAAGGTCAAGGCGCGTGTCACCGTCCGTTCACATCTGGATCGGTTCGTCGGTGGTGCGACTGAAGAAACAATCATCGCACGGGTGGGCGAAGGGATTGTGAGCGCGATCGGTTCCGCGCATTCCTACAAGGAAGTACTGGAGAATCCTGATCGGATCTCAAAAACGGTTCTGGCCAAAGGTCTCGACAGCAACACCGCATTTGAAATTCTTTCCATCGACATTGCCGACGTGGATGTCGGCGACAATATCGGCGCGAAATTGCAGACTGAACAAGCGGAAGCAGACAAACGCGTCGCGCAAGCGAAAGCTGAGGTCCGCCGCGCGGCCGCAGTTGCGGTCGAGCAGGAAATGCGAGCGAGGACGCAGGAGATGCGAGCCAAAGTCGTGGAGGCTGAATCGCTCGTTCCCCAGGCCATGGCAGATGCGTTCCGGTCGGGGAACCTTGGAATTATGGATTATGTGAGAATGAAAAATGTTCAGGCCGATACATCAATGCGCGAATCGATCGCAGGCGGCGATAAACCGCGGACGGACGGAACGTGATGCATTAAAACGGTTAATTCGTTAATTCGCTACATCGTTGATGCGCTAAATGCTCGCCGTTCACCTCGACAATCTGCTGTTTCTTTTGCTTCTCGCAGTCGCGGGATTGTTTCAGCTGTTGGCGAAAGCCGTGAGCAAAAGAAAAGAGGATCAGACGACGCCGACGACGCCACCAGCGCCAACGACCGCAAAACCAATTCGGCGTGCCAGCCCTGAGTCAGACCAGGAGCGCGTTCGCAAATTGCTCGAAGCGCTTGGCCACCCGCCAGCTTCGGAAACCACTCCGCCAGTTTCTCAGCGTCCAACGTATCGCAGGCGACTTGTACTTCCGCGCGTTCCCCCGTTAGGATCGCCCCTGCCACCGTTGGTGACACGACCACCGGATTTACCGGCGGAAATTCAAGTTCCTACTCCAACGCCGCGAATTCCGATCGAACCACCGGAGAAACCTGCAGTTTTCGCCGAGCAGAGGTTTGAAGTTCATGAATCGCGAATAGCGCCTGAACCCATTGCAGCCGCCACTGTCACGACTCCAGATAAAATTAGCGAGCCGACGCAAAGCGTCGCAGGCCAGCACGTTGTGGATGCGACGAGATTGCTGAGATCCCCATCCGGTTTGCGCGACGCGATAATTGTTCGCGAGATACTCGGCCAACCACGCGGCCTGCGAGAATTCGAATTGCCTTGATTCAGTTTTGTTGGAATGCTCGTCAAGGAGCAAATTATGCCGACGTATATCAGTTTGGTTCAATTCACCGACAAAGGGATTCAGGCTGCCAAAGACACGACGCAGCGAATGGCTAGCTGGACGGCCAAGGTGCAGTCAATGGGAGTGAGCGTGAAGCAGATGTATTGGACACTCGGGCAGTATGATCAGATATGCGTGTTCGAAGCCCCGGACGATGAGACGGCAGCCAGTGTCTTGCTGGCAGCCGACATTCTGGGAAACATCCGCACGCAGACCTTGCGCGCCTTCTCGACCGCAGAGATGGAGAAGATCCTGCGCAAGGTCCCGTGACCAATCTTCCTACGAAATAAAAGCCGCAGGATCCAAGCGGACCCTGCGGCTTTTGTTCGAGATATTCCAGGACGTCCGCGGTCAATCAACAACGACGTGATCAACCATCCGGAGATCGCCCGCCTGTGCGTAATAAATGCGGACGTGAGCGCCGGGCTTAATCGCGGTCCGGATGACTTCGCCGTTTTTGTTCACGACGTGACCAGGGCCGCTGAGAACGTAATTTCCCGGAGCATTCGAACGATCCTCGCGAACAACGAGGGTCTTGACCGGCTGATAATTGGCCGCCGATCCGTCCTCAGTCATCATTTTGATGATCGTTCCCGTCACTGTTACCGCTTCTGTGGTGGTTGTTCCCTGCTTTGCAGGCTTGGAATCTGGCTGAGCAAATGCCAGCGGTGCGAGCAATGCGCAGCAGATAAAGATGGCAACTGATTTCTTCATTTATACCTCCGTATTGGTGTTAAGGGTTATGGTCACTTTCCCTTAACAAAGGGATTCCCGAGGGCGTGCTGCACGAAATCTAGAGTTTTCTCATCAGTTGCTTATCTTTTACAATCTTGACACAAGCCGTTAACGCGAATACCGGCGAGAGGGACGGGCACGGTCGGAGCGATTTGTTTCCTTCGACTCACTGGAGCGTAGTGCTCGCGGCCGGGCGAACCCGAGCCGAACCGGATATTGCCGGCGCCGCGCTCGCACAGCTTTGCCAGATCTACTGGGCGCCGCTTTACAGTTTCGTGCGAAGTCGCGGGTACACTGTGCATGATGCGCAGGATCTCACGCAAAGCTTTTTCGCTTACGTGCTGGAACATAAAATTTATACCCGCGCGGATCGGCAGAAGGGCAGGTTCCGTTCATTTCTGCTCGCCTCGATAAAGAATTTTCTCGCGGACGCCGCCGATAGAGAACGGGCGCTGAAGCGAGGTGGTGGGCAAAATTTTGTGCCGCTGTATGAAGCGCAAGCGAAAGAGGCGGAGTCGCTTTTTCAGACTTACAGTCGTACGAGCAACGAAGATCGCCTCTTCGATCGCAGTTGGGCGGAGGCACTAGTGGCCGCTGGATTGGAACGGCTCTCGTCAGACTATAAACAGCAGGGAAAACAGCGTCTCTTCGTCGAATTGAGGATCTTTGTCGCGGGTGGCGCGGACCCGCTACCAAGTTATGGTGAGCTCGCTGATCGGCTGGAAATAAGTGAGTCAACGCTTCGGAGCGATGTCACGCGGCTGCGGGCGCGTTATCGGGATGCGTTGCGTGCGGAGGTGCGCCGGACGGTGGATACCGAAACGCAGGTGGATGATGAGTTGCACGAGTTGCTTCATGTGTTAACGCAGGCTTAACGGAGAGGCGGCATGGAAACAACGCTTGGACCTGGGGTCGCGATCTGCTCGGTCTGCGGCGAACCGTTGAATGCAAAGGGCGACTGCCTGGCTTGTTTGCTTCGGACGGGCTTAGAGAAAAGAGCCGCCAAAACCAAGCCGTCGGCCCTGGTCTTCGGCGACTTCGAGATCGAGCAACACGCTGATGGCTCTTACTGGGAACTCGGTCGCGGTGCCATCAGCGTCACCTACGTTGCAGCGGACAAGGTCTTACGCCGCAGAGTGGCCCTTAAAGTGATCGAGGTGCCTGCGGCAGCACGCGGCTCTCATGCTGTGCGAGAACGTTTCTTGCGTGAAGCCCGGGCTGCGGCTGGCCTTCGGCACCCGAATTTAGCTGCCGTTTTCCAGTTTGGTACCTCCTCGGATGGCACTCACTGCTATTACGCAATGGAACTAGTGGAAGGCGAAACGTTGGGCGCTCGCATACGGAGGGACGGGCCGCTAAATGCAAAGGAGACACTGGCAATTGCGATTCAAATCACGCGAGCGTTGATGGCTGCCGGCGCCCACAATTTGATCCATCGCGACCTGAAGCCGAGCAATATCATGCTGACGCCGGAGTCGGAAGTGAAGGTCATCGACTTCGGCCTGGCGAAGGCAATCACAGATGCCGGCGGAGAGATGGATCTGACGCGCGGCGAATTCGTCGGCACACCGAGTTTCGCGAGTCCTGAACAATTTGGAACCGGCCCCGTTGACGCGCGCTCCGACATTTATTCGCTGGGCGCTACGCTCTGGTTTGCGCTCACCGGATTGGCGCCACATTCTGGAAAGACGTTGGAGGAGATTCGCGAGCGTAAAACGCGCGATGACCTCCCGGTTGCGCACTTGGTCGCCCGAAAAGTTCCTGAACCGCTGATAAAAGTGCTGCGTTCCACGCTCGCCATAGATCCCGGCCAGCGGCCGGCGTCGCCCCGCGAATTGATGGAAGCCTTCGAATCCTGTCGTCGCAAACTTAGCCGTCGCGTCAGCGTCCCTTACGACAAACCTGCTCTCCGCGCTGAAGCCTTTACCAGAGCGTTACGTGACGCGAAAGCGTGCGCTGGCGATCCCGAAAGTTTGCAAGCGCTTTTCAACAGCGCAGCAAAGAAAGCAGCGGCAGTTCCGAGAAAGCCGTTTAAAGAGAACTGGGCTTACCTTCAGACGATGCTGCGTTTAATTCGCGCTTACTATCGCGGCGAATACCGCCAGGCGTCGGACGACGCGCTCCTGTGGATCGTTGCAGCCCTAAAATATCTGGTGGACCCATTCGACTTGATTCCGGACAAGACGCCGTTTCTCGGCTTCATCGATGATGCCAGTGTCGTGGACGTCGTTAAGGATAAAACTCGACGAACGCTCGACGATTTCATGAAATGGGAGACTACAGTGCAGTAAATCGCCGGCGGGTTACATCCGTCCTGGTTTTGCGTGGCCGCGATACGACGCCCACCTAAATGCGGTGAACGTATTTTGGAATCCCGGACAAGCCGGGTCATAGGAAATCTATTTACCCAGTGATCGCTGCTGTCACGGCACCGGCCTTAACCTTTGCGCCACCCGCTTTCTTCGGCGTATACAGCAGAAATTGGCCGCTGCCAAGATCAATGGTGCGCGACCCTTCGCCCACGCTAAAAATAGTCTTCTCGCCAAGGCGTGTGATCGTTTGATCCTTGAAAGTCAGCTCACTCCGGGATTGGACGCCGGTCTGCACCGCCGTGCCTTGGTGAACATTATCGTTCACTGCAGCCGGACGCGATGATGCGTTCGATGGGAGCACTCGAACGTCTTGGATGACTTGAGTCACCTTTGCTTCTTTTAGCTCGTCCGCGCTGACCTCGCTTGGGAGTCCGCTGGCAAGCGCAAACGCAAGCGTGGCGACCGTTAAAATGAACTGGGACTGGATATGCATCGTCCCCTTGTACCCAGGATTCATGCCAAGTCTACCGAAACCGAACGAAGCCGGTCACACAAAAGAGCACAGCTCGCATGACGAGCATTTCTCCGCTGCTTTCATTTCTTAATTCAACCTCACGCTATGTGAGCATGTAGCGTCCGGTGAAAGCAAGTCCAGAGCGGGATGATCGGCCATTTCGTTGGGTACGTCTCAATGTTTTTCCCTGCTCGCGCGAGTCGCTGCTTCAAGTTCAAGAAACGCGCTCAACTTCTCATCGGCGTGCACAACAAAGCGTCCCGTCTCCCCACGCTGTGCCGTCACAGCCCAAAATTGTCGCGCGTTGCGATCCGTGCTTGAGACGCAGCCGCAAATCCCACCCCCTTTGCGGAGATTGTCAGCGATTCGTTTGCCAACACGGCAACCGATTTGTCAGGTCGCTCTTAACGGCGAGTTCGGTAATACCCGTGATGCCCGTGTCCATGCTGATGGTACCAAATCCAAGTTGCCGAAACGAATGGGCCGTGCATAGCGACGGAGGAATTCATTACGTACGGCCATTCAACTTTGGGGCGTGGCTCGCAGTTGTTATGGCTTTCGCGATTGCACCGCACATCCCACGCAAAAAGAAGAAACCGGCGGAACAGCACCACCAAGTTCTCCCTCACAAATTCCCCCAGTTCAGCGCCGGAATTCTGCGCACACAGAACAAAGCGCCGAAACAGCATTCCTAACTTCTCCCTCACAACTCCCTCCAATTTCATTTCGTGGTGCGACCAAATGTTGGCCGTGGCCCCAGACCTTAGTTTTTTATGGACGAGGGGAGTTTCGCAGCGATCTCCATGCGAGAGAGAGGCGGCACAAAAATGATTGCTTCTCTTCAACTGCAAGCGCGATTGGAATTTGAGCTTCGTTCCGCGCTTCGTAGTATCAAATTTCGCTGACGCCGGCGTGGCGGAATTGGCAGACGCGCTGGACTCAAAATCCAGTGGCCGCAAGGCCGTGTGGGTTCGAGCCCCTCCGCCGGCAAGGGTTTCCATTGAGCGTTGGGTGTTGGGCGTTGGATGTTTGAAAACGTGAGCTCGTTTGTGTGCCCGCAAAAAAATTGAGAGATGCCTCGACTTCGCTCGGCACGACAACGTTTGCGAGCCTGTGTGGGTTCGAGCTCTTCCGCCGGCAATTTATTTCCACATTGAGTGTTGGACGTTCGGCGTTGGGCGTTTGCAGACGCGAGCCAATCTGCATTGCCCTAAAGCGAAATCTAAAGATGCCTCGACGCCGCTCGGCATGACACCGTTCGCAAGGCCTTGTCGGTTCGAGCCGCTCTGCCGGCAGCTGAGCCGGATGTTCGGTCCTTCACGCGCGAATTTCCGCTCGAGAAAACGGCTGCGGCGGAACAACACATCTAGCATTTTATACTTGTATAGAACAGGGAGAACCACAATCTTCATTCGTGAACGGGAAGAACGGCCACGAGGGTGCAGGCGGACCGCGTGAATTTGTAACTACCCGCTGGAGCCTGATCATTTCGGCGGCCAATTTGGGGAGTGACGAGCAAAAAGTTCACGATGCGCTCGCCGAGCTTTGCCGGACTTATTGGCGGCCCATTTTCTCATTTGTGCGGGCGCGCGGCTATTCAGTTGAGGACGCGCAGGATCTCACTCAGGATTTTTTTGTGACAATTCTGAGAAACAACTGGCTACAACACGCCGATCGTAATCGCGGCCGATTCCGTTCGCTCTTACTGAGGTCGCTCCAAAATTTTCTTGTTAACGCCACGGAGAAAGCTCATGCCCACAAACGCGGCGGCGGCGTGGAATTTATTTCCTGGGACGATTGGATGGCAGAAGCGCCGTCGCAATTATCCATCCCGGTTCAAGCACTCGAGTCCTTGCCGCCGGAGCGCATCTTCGACCTCACTTGGGCGACGACGGTTGTGGAACACGCGTTTCAACGGCTGAGGGAAGAATGCGAAAGCAACGGCAAGCTCTGGCTTTTCCAAGGACTGAGCCCGTATCTTACAGACGAACGCGATGAAGTTTCATATGCGAAATTATCCGCAGAACTGGGAATGGCAGAAACGGCCGTGAAAAAACAGCTGCACAACATGCGCCAGCGTTACCGCAATCTGCTGCGCGATGAAGTCTCGCAAACCGTCGAAGACCCTGCCGACGTGGACGACGAGATCCGTTACCTGTGTGCGTCACTCGCAACAGGAACCGAGTCATTGCAATGACAGATTCAGATCCACGCTCTGATCAGCTTCAGCGCGCGACCAAAGAGCACGCAAAATGCGAGACGTGTGGAGCAACCATGCGGCTCGACACCGGAGTTTGCGTGAGTTGTCTCCTGCGCGAGGGATTGGAAGGCGGTGACGAGGTTTCTCAGGCGTTTTATCAAAGCGTGCTCGCTGAAGTGGACGCGCCGCACAAGCGTTGGTTCTTGGGGAACTACGAAATTCTCGAGCAGATCGGTTGCGGCGGCATGGGCGTGATCTACCGCGCCAGGCAACGACATTCCCGGCGCATCGTCGCGGTAAAGCGCGTCCTTAGTTATCGCGCTGATTCACACGAAGCGCTGGAGCGTTTCCGACGAGAAGCCCAGGCGGTGGCCAGTCTGGATCATCCAAACATCCTTCCGATTTATGAAGTGAGCGAAAGCGAGGATGGCCTGCCGTTTTTCAGCATGAAGTTCGCGGAGAAGGGAAGCCTGCAAGAGAACGCGGCTTCTCTGCGCGATGAACCGCGGAAGTGCGTGCAACTCATGGCAAAAGTCGCGCATGCTGTCGAATACGCCCACAGCCGTGGAGTGCTCCATCGCGACCTAAAACCGGGAAACATTCTGCTCAACGATCGAGACGAGCCACTGGTCAGCGATTTCGGTTTGGCGAAGCTGCTGGACGGGAACAACGATCTTACGAGGTCGCTGACTACTTTCGGAACAGCAGGTTATATCGCGCCCGAGCAGGCCGGTGGTGCAGCCGCCGACTTTACCCCGGCGGCGGATGTTTACAGTCTCGGCGCAGTTATGTTCAACGTGCTTGCCGGACGTCCACCATTCCTGGGTTCCAATCCGGTTTCCGTGATTCGCCAAGCGTCTGAAACGCAGGCGCCCAAGCTACGCTCATTGGCGCCGTTGGTCGATCGCGATTTGGAGACGATTTGTGCCCGCTGTCTGGAGCGTGATCCAAAAGCGCGCTATCAGTCCTCCGGAGACCTCGCGGCCGATCTGGAACGCTGGCTCGCTGGCCGTCCAATCGTCGCCCGCCCGGTTTCACCTCCAGCGCGGATCTGGCGCTGGTCGCAGCGTAACCCCAAATTGGTTGGAGCAGCGACAGCCGGTCTCCTTTTAGGCGCGGCTGCGGTTTGGTTATTTCGCGGCGAACTCTTTCGAGCGTCGCAGTTTAATCCCCCAGACAGGAGTATCGCTGTTCTACCATTTACCGATTCTACCGAGACGAAAGATCAGGAATATTTGTGTGACGGCATAAGCGGGGAGATTCTCGATACGTTGGCGCAGGTTGATAGTTTGCGCGTGGCCGGCCGAACTTCGTCATTCTCATTGAAAGGAAAGAACACAAAGGAGGTTGGAGAAAAACTCAACGTTGGAAATGTGCTTGAAGGAAGCTTGCAGCGCCAAGGTAATCGCGTTCGTGTGACAGCCGAACTGACTGACGCGCGAAACGGTTTTCGCGTGTGGACGGAAACTTATGATCGCGAGTTGAACGGCGCATTTGCACTCCAAGACGAAATCGCCCGGTCTATCGTTGACGCGCTCAAGATCAAGTTCGGCGTTCGAGTTTCCGCCCACGCACAACCCGGCAGTGGCGTAAACGACCGTTATCTACAGGGACTTTTCACGGATGTAACTCATCCGACAGGAGTAAGCGGTGTGGGCATTACCATGCCCGTACAGAATCCATCTGATCCATTCACAGTTCCGGATTACACATCTTCTGGAGATTTCGACCGGCGCGGCCCGCACACTCGCGTGACCGCTGCGCCTCCGGGGACGGAATTCGCTACCCGTGAGCGTCATCGCGCATCGGAAGCCGGTCTGCGAACGAACAAAATTACAGCGGACGTGATCGCTGCGCCTCCGGAGACGGCATTCAACACCAGTGCGCGTGATCGCGCATTGGAAGCGGGTCTGCGAACGAACAAAATTACAGCGGACTTGACCCCCGCGCCTCGAGAGACGGGATTCGCTACCCGTGAGCCTCATCGCGCATCGGAAGCGGGTCTGCGAACGAACAAAATTACAGCGGACTTGACCCCTGCGCCTGGAGAGACGGGATTCGTTAGCAGTGAGCATAATCGCGCATCGGAAGCCGGTCTCCGAACGGAAAAAATTACAGCGGACGGGCCAGCGTCCATTCAGGGGTTTGTCAAAGATGCAAAAGGCGAACCGATTAAAGGCGCAAACATTCGGATCGAATCGCAAGACGGCAAACAGGCGTTCGGCACGGTTAAGACCGATCCAAAGGGCCGCTATATTTCACAGGGACTGCAACCGGGCGTGTACCGGACAACATTGCTTGTGAATGGCACGGTTAAGGCCTCGATCATGAACACGCAGACCAAGGCGAATCAACCGACTGAGCTGAATTTCGATTTCAAGCCAACGTCCCAAGCGGGTAACACTGCAAAGGGCAGAAAGCACATGGTATGGGTGCCAGCTCGGACCGGGACGCATATCGGCGGTACTTGGGTCGAAGTCGACGACAAGGGACAGGCGCATTCCGGTTCCAACATTCAGACAGTCACCGCTCGTAGTTGGTAATCTGTAGCCACGGCCCTGCGGGCCGTTGATCGCGTGTTACAGAACAGGGGCGCGGCTACAGCGCGAAAACGTCGCTTTTCCCTCTTTCGAAACAAATTATTTTGGAACTTCGACTCTTCGTTCCGGTAGAAAATGAGTGAGAGGATTGAACAAGAACGAAAGGAAAAAAGTGAAACCAACAAATCGCAAATGTCAGCAAATGGACGCGGCCCGCTCACTCGCGTCCGGAGGATCTTCTTTTCAACTGCCACGCGCTCGCCTTGCTCTGGCGGGCCTGCTTTTCTTTGCCGCGGCTGGCTTCGCCGCCATGTCCATGAAACCGCCCACGTTGCCGTGGGTCGCGCCGCTGATACCAACGGGTAGCTGGCCAATCCATATCATGGTCGACCAGGCGACGAACACGGCTTACATCGCGAACCAACTCGATAACACCATCTCGGTCGTTGATGGGCGGCATTGCAGTGGGCGGGATACATCGCAATGCACCCCGATTGCTACCATCAGTCCAGGGCCAAATCCCGCTGATTTGATACTCGATGCCGCTCATCGGACACTCTTCGCCACGCTCGCCGGAGGAAATAGTGACTCAATTGCTGTTATTGATATTAGCAGGTGTAACGCAACTGACACGTCAGGCTGCACGCAAACGCCCAAGCAAGTTGTGTTTCCCGGTAGCACGCTGTGGCAAGGTGGCGCTGCCAGTGTCCCCTTTGGTTTCCCCTCCTTCCTTGATTTGGATGAAACAACTCACACGCTCTACGTACCCGACGCCAACGAAGGTCCGATTTACATCCTTGATACATCGACCTGTAACGGCAGCACGCCGACTTGTAGCAGTCCCATCCTAACAGCGGCGCAGGGCGATGGAGTCGTGGTCGAGCGCGCCCACCACAGCGTCTTTATCGTGCATACACTTAATTTCAGCGACCAGGTGCAGATACTCGACAGCAGTACTTGCAACAGCACCAACCAAAGCGGGTGCGGCGCGCCTCCCTCGCAAAGTTTCATGGCCGGTTTCTTCCCGTTTGTTCCGGCCACAGTCGACGAAGCGACCCATACGTTGTATATGCCCGCTGCATTTCCTAACATCCTTGCCGTCTTCGACACTTCGGCGTGTAACGCGTCGACTACGGCGGGATGTACCGACTTCGCACAAGTGGATGTTGGAGCTTTCGGCTTCGCGGCTGTATTCGATCCCCAAACGAAGACGGTCTACGTAGAAAACTTTTTATCCGCCTCAATGTCGGTCGTCAATGGAGCCACTTGCAATGCCATGAATCACTCGGGCTGCAACCAAAAACCTCCTGTCCTTGCCACCGGATTCGATCCGGCACCGTTTGGTTATAATCCAGCTACACAAACGCTCTATGTTTCCAGCCAGGACACAAACGTCGCCTGGGTGCTTGATGGTTCTAACTGCAATGCGACAAGGACAGAAAGCTGCACCCAGAACGCGCCCACTACGCCCACGGGAAATGGACCATCCGGGATGGATATCAATCCAAATACCCAGACCTTGTATGTCGCAAATCAGGGCGACAGCACGGTTTCCATCATCGACGCATCCGCTTGTAACCAGCATCAGCTCGCCGGTTGCAATCAGACATGGCAAACCGCACCGGTTATCAGCAGCCCTTTCCGCTTGTCGGTCAATAAGACTACCAACTCCATTTACGTGGCTGGATTTAATGGTACCGTTTCCGTCATCAACGGCGCGACCTGCAACGCCGCGGTGAATTCGAGCTGCAATCAGTCACAGCCAATGACTGCTGTTGGCGCCAGGCCAAATGACATCGCCGTAGATGAATCGACCAATACCATCTACGTCGCGAACTCGGCAGCCGCTACTGTGTCGATTATCGATGGAACACATTGCCAGGGTTCCGACGCATCCGGTTGCGGAGCACCCTGGCCTGTCTTTAACACAGATCAGGAGCCCCAGGCCCTTTTCTTTGATCCCAGGAACCGGACACTATACCTGGGCAGCAATGGCTCGAACTTTGTCTCGATCATCGACACGACGCACTGCAACAATGACGACACGACAGACTGCTCCCCTAAAGCGATTGTGCCGGTCCCGGATTCGCCTGTCGCTGTCGGCGTTCTCTTCGATACGAATACGATCTTTGTCGTGAATCGCTTCACTATGAAGGTGACGATTTTTGATGGTTCCACCTGTAATGCAACCAACGTGACGGGTTGCCCTACCAGTCCGCCGCCCCAGGTGTCGATTGCTGCCTTCCCGGACGCTCTCAACAATCCCTTCGAGGGCTTAA
>DATBDI010000043.1:0-4759 GCA_036270025.1 Candidatus Udaeobacter sp.
AAAAAGGTCGTTGATGAGGAGCGCGCGTTTCACACGATGCTTCCAGTGGGCGAAATCAGAAGTATCGTTGCCGCCGTGGAAATAAGGGAGCTCGAATTTCTGGTATGCCTTGGCGTTGAACGTGGCGACCGGGTTGCTGACGTTGGGAGCGTTCCCTGTAGCGTTGGTGCCAGCGGTGTTCGAGCCAGAGCCGGAGGCGGTGGCGTTGCCAGATCCGGAGGCGGTAGTGGCGTTGGTGCTCATGGTGACGATAACGGTGGTGAGAAGGGCGTAGTCGAAGCGGGATGGACGGCGGTATTGTTTTAAGCAATAGAGACACCAGGTCTCATAATCTGTAAGAAGCGCACGCGGACTGTCTCAGTTCCGAGTGGAAGAACTAACATTGCATCGCTGACTAACCTGTAAGAAGCGCACGCGGACTGTCTACAGGGCGGCGGCGTCGTCGGTAATGGTAGGGCGGTAAAGTAAGAATGGGAACGTACCTCAGTTCCGAGTGGAAGAACTGAGGTCACTGTACAGAATTGTAGCTACTCTTATAGTACTTAGGTTGCATTCCAATGTCGAAATAAGGAAAGATTACACTATCTAACATGAAACAGAAATGTCGTCGCGGGTGCTCGGAGTGAGAAGTAATTGCCGGGCGACGCGTCGCGCGTTTGCCCTCTAACACGCCCCCTCAAACCCCGTCGCGGAGTCCCATCTTCGCTGAGAAAGACACCAGCTTCTCGCGGCTGAGACCTTTCGTCAACGCGTCGGCGACCTGTTCACCCGTGGGTATATATTCGAGTTCGATTTCTCGATTCTCGATCTTCTGCCGTAAGAAATGATATCGGACTTCTATGTGCTTCGTGCGGTCGTGAAATTCAGGGTTTCGAGCAATTGCTATTGCTGATTGATTGTCGATGAAGATGCAGGTGGGGGAGGAGGTGTCGATGCCTAATTCGGTGAGTAACCCTCTCAGCCATACTGCTTCTTTTGCTGAGATAGCGGCGGCGATGTACTCGGCTTCCGTGCTAGAGAGTGCGATGGTCGCCTGCTTCTTCGACCCCCAGCTAATGGCGCATCCCCCAAGCATGAAAACGAACCCAGTGGTCGACTTTCTATCGTTAACGTCACTAGCCCAGTCCGCGTCCACGTATCCCTGCAAGGTAGTCCCATTAGGAGATCCGCGTTGGAAGACAAGGCGTTTACTTGAAGACCCTCGGAGGTATCGGAAGACGCGGTCAAGTGCGTGCTGGTGCTCCGGACCAGGACTAGCCGAGTGTCGTCCAAGCACAGCTACCGAGAAGGCAAGGTCCGGTCTGGTGCCTAGCATAGGGTACATAAGAGCGCCGACAGCACTTTGGTACGGTTTTGATTCAATAGCTGGGACGGAGAGTTTGTTGAGTCGTTCATTTGCCAGTGCTGGCGTGCTGATGGGCCGGACGTTGGATTTTCCGAAACGCTCGAGGACATCGGCAGCGTGACGCTCTTGAGAGAGGGAGATCCACCCAGCCTTACGGTCCCTAGTGACGTGCATCCCGAGGATGTAGGACATTTCACCAAGGTCGGTCATCTGGTAGTGTTGACTGAGTGCTAGCTTGTCCCCTCTGACAGTCTCAAGGTCCCGGGCGGCCATGGTGATGTCGTCGACATAGAGAGCTAGGATAGAGAGGTCTGGGCCGTTGCCGCGAGTAAAGACGGCATGATCAGCGTTGGTTCGAGAGTAGCCCATAGAATTTAGAGTCGACTTGATCTCGTCGTACCAGACGCGTCCGCCTTGTTTTGTACCATAGACAGCTTTGATGAGGCGAAGGACCATGCCGGAGGGAATGTCAAAACCGGGAGGCGGCTCCATGAAGATCTCATTGGAGAGGGCTCCGTTGAGGTAGGCGGACTTTACATCCATCTGGTGCAATTCTAGGTCAAGTTCAGCGGATAATGCGAGGATAGTTCGAAGGGATGCGAGTTTCGCTACGGGGGCAAAGGTCTCGTCGTAATCGATCCCTTCGATTTGGGTGAATCCTTGGGCGACGACTCGGGCTTTGTACTTTTGCACAGTGCCGTCGGGCCCACGTTTGATGCGGAAAACCCATCTGCTCCCGACGATCTTGCGATCCTTCGGGCGCGGTACAACCTCATAAACACCTAGTCGTTCGAACGCACGCTTCTCGTCATCGCAGGCGAGTTCCCATTGACTTGCGTCCGGGCGAGACATTGCTTCCGCATATGTCCGCGGGTCGCTATCGTCGTTGGCAATCGCAACGCGGGCTTGCTCATCTGGTTGCCTGCGCGACCTGAGATTGTAAGGTTCACGAGTGATGCGTTTGCTTTGAGATGGTGCGGGATCGACTTGTGTTTCAGTTGGAGTTGGGGTTGGAATATTAGGTGTAGCCAGAGTTGAGGCCGAAGTTTGCGGCGTTGGAGCTGGCGTAGTTTGTGGGATGTTGATAATAACTCGGTCGTAATCGGTTGTTGTTGGCCCCCCCTCATCGAACACAACGTCGCGAGATTCAAGGAACCGTCGCGTTGGCTGATGGACAAGGCTATAAGCCTTTTTGTTTCTAGACCTCCCTAGAAATACGCAAGTCAGTGATTTCGCGCTGAGCTTATCACGTTGGGAGTCTGGGATGTGAACGAAGGCTTTGGAACCGAAGACACGAATGTGTGAGACGTCAGGCTTGTTACCGCTCCAGGCTTCGGCGGGGGTAACGTCTGGAAGGGCCTGTGTAGGCGAGATGTTGTGTAGGAGCACCGCGTATTCGAGCGCGTGGTACCAGTAGCTTGGGGGAAGGGACGAATCGTACAGCATAGTGCGGACCTTGTCTAACAGAGTCCTGTTCATGCGCTCGGAAACCCCGTTGTGTTGGGGCGTTTCGGGCGTTGTGACTTCGTGTTTGATGCCTCGTTCCCTAAGAAAATTCTGGACTACTGCACCTGTGTATTCACCACCTCCGTCGCTTCGAAGGATGCGAGTACGCTTGCCGGTTTCGACTTCTGCGCGAGCGATGAACACTTTGAGGCATTGAGCGACTTCGGACTTGTGCTTCAAGCCGAAAACTTGGACATTGCGGGACTTGTCGTCGGTGAACGTGACGAAATATTCGTAGCCTTCGATGGACTTGGTGGGGAGCTTACCGCATACATCAGAGAAGATGCGTCCGAGGACGTCGTCGGCTCGCGTTTCCGTTGCTTTGCGGATTTCGGTGCGTGTTTGCTTGCCTTTGAGGCAGGGCTCGCAGTGGAGGGTGCGTGTGGAGTCATTAGTGATTTCCATCCCCCGGACCATACCCTTTCTGACCATCCGAAGAACGGCGTCGTCGTGAAGGTGGCCGAGGCGGCGGTGCCAGGTGTGAGCGTCCGCTTTGGATGTGTCACTGTCGGAGATGAACGCGGAATGAGCAGGGGGTAGCTCGTCGTTGTCTTTGGGGAATGCCTTGACAATGGCGACGCGAGCTGACTCAGAAGGGACGCGAATGTTCATGACGAAGAGGCTGCCGCGCGATGTGCCTTCGCAGGCGATTTGCCCGTGCGTGTCGAGAATTTGACATTTGCCCTTGGTGAAGCGGATGTCTGCACCATGGCGGAGGAGCTGTGAGACGGAGAGGAGGTTTCCGTGTATCTCCGGGACGTGTAGGACGTTTTGGAGAACGGCGTGGTGCCATTTTCGTCCGGCATGCATTTCCACTGCGATGCGTCCGGTGCCAAGGCCCTGGATCGTGCTGTTGTCTCCGAGCACGATGTTGATAGGGTTAGCAAAAGGTGTGTAGTGAGAGAACCACTCGCGGTTAGACGACATGGAGCGCGTTGCGCCGGAGTCCATGATCCAGTCGTTACGAAGGTCGGTGTCCCGATGGTGAGAGACGTTGAATAATTTGATAGGTTCGGTGTCTGAGTCCGAGGAGGAATCGTCGGAGCCGTCCTGGTCGGCGACCGCGATTTTCGCTGAGGCTTTCTTGGATTTCGACTTAGGCGTTGTGTCCGCCTTCTTGTCGTCCTCCTTCGCCTTCTCCTTCTTGAGTTTGCGACACTCGGAGACGTCGTGTCCGCGAAAATTGCAGTGTGTACATCTTTTCTTCTTTGCCTTATCCTTATCTTTGTCCTTATCGCCGCCCTTGCCTTTGTTGGAAACTTTGGCGTAGTAAGCGGCGGTGTTGCGGCTGCCAGAACTGTTGACGCGGCGTCGCTCATCGTTGATGATGCGGAGCTTGACATCCTGGGTGGATAAAACAGTGTTGTTGGCAAGGATAGTCTTGAGTGTCTCAAGGGAATCGGGCAAGGCGTTGATGATGGCGACTGCGATGATCTCGTCGTCGAAGACGGTGGAGGATAGCTTGTTGATAAGGTAGATCTGGGAGATGAATTTGTTTAGTTGTGGCTCAAGGGGCTCGGTGTCAGAAAAGACGGTGTGGAATATGTCGTTGAGGATGCCGACGATCCGCTGCCTGCCTTTGCCTTCGTAGGAATCGTTGAGTATGTTCCAGATCGTAGAGGCGTCGTCAGCGTGCCGGACAGCTTCGAGCGCGTCGTCCTTGAGGAACATGTCCATCTGTCCCTTGGCCAGCTCGTTCATCTTGAGCCAGTTGAGGAGGTCAGGAGAGCCGTTGAGAGGGCGAGGAATGGACCCGTCCACCATGCAAAAAAGGTCGTTGATGAGGAGCGCGCGTTTCACACGATGCTTCCAGTGGGCGAAATCAGAAGTATCGTTGCCGCCGTGGAAATAAGGGAGCTCGAATTTCTGGTATGCCTTGGCGTTGAACGTGGCGACCGGGTTGCTGAC
>DATBDI010000044.1:0-4063 GCA_036270025.1 Candidatus Udaeobacter sp.
TTCGAGCGTGAATTCGCCGAGCGCGAGTTTCACGTCCACTTCAACACGCAGCGCGCGGAGCCGCATGAAATTGTAAATAATCTCGCGCGTGTGTCCGGCAGCTGCCGGATCATCGAACAATCCGGCCTGCAACATCATTTCCTCGGCGTAGAACCCGATCCCCTCGTTCGCGCCAGAGTCGTAGTAATGCCGCCGGATCGGGTCCTCGTGTTTCCAGGAAAGACAGAGCTGAAAGTAATGACCGGGAATTCCTTCGTGAACAGTGATGGGCCGCGGATCCATTGCCGTGGCGCGCCAGAAGTAGCCGAGTTTTTCTGACGTCTCGGGCACGTAACGGATGCAATTCTCTTTCAACCGCGACGGCGACGTGAAGTCATCGTTCTCCGTGAAACCGAGAGCGCGCAAGTATTCTGGAGTTGGTCGAAGCGTGTAGTGCTGCACCCAATCAGGCACAGTCAGGATGCCGCGTTCCTCGAGAAATTTTCGGATTTGAAGCTCTTTGTCAGCTGCGTCCTTGATCCAGCTATTGGTGTCCGCCGCAAGTTTAAGCGGCGGCACATCTGTGTTCCGGTTCTTTTCAAAAGCCTCAAACGCGACTGCTCGATTCCACTCCTGCCGTCCCATCGCCAGGAGCTCCTCCGGCGTGAACGGCATCAGCGCCACGTTTCGCAAAAACCAAACGTATGCGTCGCGACCGAGCGCCGTTTGCTGGGGAAGCTTCGGCAGCTTCTCTTTCAGCTGCTGCTGAAATTTCTCGAGTGCATCGGCTGCGCGCTCGCATACGCCGTTCAATTCCGCTTCTTTGAGGGTCGTCGATCCGCCGAGCGACGCCGCCATTTTCTGGAGGCGACCACGGATGCCCTCAAGATTTTGAATCGCAACGCTGGCGAACGGCGCCGGCGGATTCTGGAGATTGTCGGAGCCTTGCCGCAGAATCGGCGGAATATTTTCGACTCGCGTGAGAATCTCGCGACTCCGTGCTTCCCCGTAAGGCGCGGGAATGGTAAGCGCTTCCGCCAGCGCGGTCAGCGTCTGCTCAACGTAAAAATTCGGATCGCGTTTCCAGCGTGGATTTACGTCGAGTTCCCAACGAACCCGTGACAGCGCAGAGCCGATCAGTTTGTAATCGACTTGCTGCGAAACTGGCCAGCTGCTCGGATCAATGTTCTTCCACCGCGTTTCGAATTGGTTCAGATCATTTCGCCGTTGATCAATGCTCGCTCGCGACCAATCGCGTGTTCCCCCTGGCCGTTCCAATCGATTGACATCGTCGCCCGTGAACGGCGCGTATTTCGCGCGCCATATCCAGAAGTCGTCGGCCAGCTTTTCGAGTGATTCAGCGGCCTTAATGTTCGCGACACAAATCGCAATGTTCGCGACACAAATCGCAATCAACGCGAGCAGGGAAACGTGCACTTTCATTCTCGAGTGTCCAATGTGCGCCGAAGTGAGATGACGCGGGACTTTTGCCAGGACGCGTCGGCACCAATTTTCCAGAGGCTAGAAGCGATCCATTTTCAATTCCTTTTCGCGCTCAAACCGTTCAATTGCGAGTTCTATCAATCTGTCGATTAACTCGCTGTAAGAGATGCCGGTCGCTTCCCACAGCTTCGGATACATGCTTATTCTGGTGAACCCCGGGATGGTGTTGATCTCGTTGACGATAATTTCCTCGTCGTTTCTCAGGAAGAAATCCACTCGCGCCATTCCCTCGCAGCAGAGCAGAGAAAATGTTTTGATTGCCAGGTCGCGGATGCTCTCTGAAATCGCAGCCGGCAGCTTTGCGGGAATTTCCAGCCGAGCGCCGTTCTCATCGAGGTATTTCGCTTCGTAGGAGTAAAACTCGTGGCGGGGCAAAATCTCGCCCGGCACAGATGCGATGGGATTCTCGTTGCCGAGCACGGAACACTCTATCTCGCGTCCCGTAATGCACTCTTCGATCAAGATCTTGTTGTCGTAACTAAGCGCGTCGCTGACCGCGCGCTCGAATTCTTCGCGATCTATGACCTTATGAATGCCAACCGACGAGCCGAGGTTTGCAGGCTTGATGAAAAGCGGCAGGCCAAGCTGATCCCGCGCATCGTCAAAACCGATTTCCTTCGACGAATACCTGTTCATGACAAGAAATCGCGCAATGGGAATGCCGGCGTCTCTCAGGAGCCGCTTCATCACGTCCTTGTCCATGCCAATCGCAGAGCCAAGCACACTGGCGCCGACGAACGCGATATTAGCCAGCTTCAATAGCCCTTGAACCGTGCCGTCTTCGCCGAATGGACCGTGGAGAACAGGAAAGATCACGTCCAAGGAACCCGGACTTTGTTCCCCGGAAAGCGCTACCAGTTGCTCAATTTGCTTCCCGGGGACCAGCGCGAGATTCTCGTCCGTTTCCGGCAGGCTGGGCAATCCGGATTCAGTTGCCGGAAGCAGGAATCGAGATTCCTCATTGAGATGCCATCGTCCTTTCTTATCGATGCCGATCAAGACGACTTCGTATTTATTCGTGTCGATCGCGTCGATGATGTTCTTCGCGGATTGCAGGGAGACTTCATGCTCCGCGGAACGGCCGCCGAACAGTATTCCCACGCGAATTTTTCTCGCCATCGAGCTTTTCTATTTTTGTGAATCGCCTGGCTGGCGCAACGGCAGTTGGATCGTGCTGGCGTGCGCAGCGTCATGATAGACTTGCACATGGCAGGTGTGCGCGTCCTTTGCAGTTTCTTCGGCGACGACCCCGCCTGAGCAATAGTTCTTTTGCCAGGAAATTGAGTTCACTGCGGTGACAATCAGGCGCAGCCTGCTGCCTTTCATCAACCGCCGTGCGACGAAAAGTCCGGGATTAAAATCCCATTTCACGATTTCCCCCGGCTTAGCGAGCTTCGGTTCGCGCAGCGAGTCGCGATACCGCAGCCGACCCAGGGTGCTCCAGAGCGCGATGCTTGTTCCGTCCGGCTGGATTTCATAGAGATCGCACTCAACATCGACATCGGGCGTGTCGATCGAGAGCCACAACGTCACCGCGGGACAACCCAGGAGCGGCGTCTCATTCGGCAACGGATCGGTATGATAGACCAACCCATCCTCACCGATGCTTAAGGCAAATGTTTGGTCGAGTCCGGCGGTTTTCTCTTTCGAGTCGACTCCTTCAACGAACTCGCCGCGGTGTGTGTCGAGCGGGTCATACATAAATTTATCAACGCCGTCGGTCGGCCGCCGTTCGGTGAGCGCGCCGGAGCGAAAGACTCCGTTCGCGTCGCCATCTTTCGACCCGAGATAAAACGTCTTCGGATTTGCGACTAACGCCGCGAAGTCGTCTGCGTATTTCCATTCGCCGTTCGCGCCCGAGTTTCCGGGCGCGATCAAATAGTACGCGACACGGCTTTTCAGAAATGCTGGCTTCGGACCTGCCTGCATTGTCCAGTCGTACCACTGACGATGCAGATCGTTGAGATCGACAATTGCCCCTGGCCCAAATTTCACGCCAGCGACTTCATCCCTTGGCGTGCGCGTGCCGGCATGGTCCCACGGGCCTATGACGAGAAAATGTTTTGCCGCGGCTTCTGGCGGAGCGTTTGCAACGTGGTCGCGGTAATACGCCAAGGCGCCAAGTTCGTCGCCATCGTATTGACCTGTGATGGTCCAAATCGGCAGAGCAATTTTTTGGAACTGCTCACGCGTCGGCAGCATGCCATCGTAGTACGAGTCGGGCGTGGGATGTTGGACGATGCGCTGGAAATTAGCGGATGGATTTCCGACGAATGAATCGAGCGATTTAAAGGGGATGTGCTTCTTGTACGCGTCCAGGCATTTTGCGCGCCAGAATTTTTGATCGCCAAAAAGATTGTCCTGTGCAGTACGACCGCTGGTAAGCGTGAACCACTGCACGTCGTAAGTCATGCCGACGTTGTTGTAGGCAGGATAGTCAAGGCCCGGATGCGCGGCTGCTGCTGGGACAATCGTCGCGAGGTGCGGCGGAAACTCCTTCGCGGTCGCCCATTGATCGAACCCCGCATACGAGCCGCCCCACATGGCGACCTTGCCGTCGCAAAACGGCTGCTTCGCCAGC
>DATBDI010000045.1:0-10100 GCA_036270025.1 Candidatus Udaeobacter sp.
GGGCCGTTCATCGAGACACAAATCCGGCGCTGGCTTGATGAGCCTTCGCCAGCCAGAAAGCCACCAGTCATTCGCCAGGACTTCATCTCGCTCGCTCAAGCGAGACAGCTGTTGGCAACAAAACCGGAGTGGGAAAAGAGGCTTCGCGGCGATTTGCAAATGCACACACAATGGAGCGACGGATCGGGCACGGTCGCTGAAATGGCCGACGCGGCAATCGAGAGGTCGTACGAATACATAGCCATCACCGATCACTCGAAGGGTCTCAAAATTGCCGGCGGCATAGACGAGCATCAACTCCAAAAGCAGGGAGCCGAAATAACGAAGCTCAATGTGTCGCTGCAAAAATCCGGCAGAGAGCTGATGGTGCTACGCTCGATCGAGCTGAATCTTAATCCGCGCGGCCAAGGAGACATGTCTTCGGAGTCGTTGCGAGCGTTGGATCTCGTTCTGGGGTCGTTCCATTCCTCGTTGCGGCGCAGCGAAGATCAAACCGAGCGTTACCTTGCAGCGCTGCGCAACCCGCACGTTCATATACTCGGACATCCGCGCGGTCGGATTTACAATTTTCGGATCGGTTTGAGCGCGGATTGGCCGCGCGTGTTTGCAGAAGCGACGCGTCTCGACAAAGCGCTGGAAGTCGATTGCTATCCCGATCGACAGGATTTGAATGTGCAGCTCCTGAAACTCGCACGCGAGCATGGAACACGGATTTCACTCGGTACCGATGCCCATCATCCGTGGCAGTTGGAATTCATTCAGCTTGGTTTGGCCGCTATCCTTCGGGCAAAGCTTCTGCCACAGAAGATTATCAATTTCATGCCGATTGTGGACCTGAAAAAGTGGATCGCACCGCGCAGCGGACGAAGAACAAACCGTTGCTGCGCAAAAGAAATGGCGTCGTGAACCGCCGCTAAGAGCAAATGTTATGCCCGCTCCGGTGCTGGTGCATAGATCATCAGCGCAGCGGGCCTGACGCTGATCTCAACCGGACCACGACGCTTCGGCTTGTCTTTTTTCTCCGGCCAAATTTTGCTATCAAAATGCACTGATGCCGCGCACTCGATAATTCTTAAGTCGCGAAATTTATGCCCAGGCAACGGAAATCGACTTGTGTCTCCCGCGACTCGTGCGTTGAGGTATTCCAGAAAAAGATCGCGTTCCCGCTCACGCACTGAAACGAAATCAAGCACGCCATCATCACTTGCGGCGCGAGGAGCGAGATTGAGCGCGGGGCCGGCTGATCGAATGTTCATTACTTGCCATAGCAAATAGCGAGCGGAAACATCTTCGTCATCGATAATGATGTTCCAGTGCCGCGCCGGATATTGAGCCGATATTTTGCGCAACCGCGAGACGTGTTGCCTCATTCTCTGCCTTCTAGAACCCTCCTTGTCGTCTCTCTGCTCCGCGTCTTCCAAAAAATCTGCGAGAAGTCCACCGCCGGCAGCTTCCAGAAAAAATTTCTTGCCACACACTCCCTGCGCGATCCCGACATCGAATGGCCGAGCTTTTCCGTCGCCAAGATGCGCCACTATTTCGTCGGGCGACGCTGTGAAGCCGAGACTGCGCGCCAGATTGTTTGCCGTGCCGATTGGCAAAATCGCCAGCGGCACGCCGGTGTCCATCAGGCGCCGGGCAATTTTGCGCACCGTGCCGTCTCCTCCTGCTGCAATCACGAGATCGACGGATTTATCAAACGCTTTCCTCCAGCCGCGCTTTCCTGTGGATTGATAGAACGTCTGATGCCCAAACGCAGTCAGTGAGGAGATCAACTGCTTTTTGCTGTGGTTGCGTTCTCCTGCTTTCGGGTTGTGGATCAACAGGATTCGCATATTCCCTTCGACACAGCTAGTAATCCTCACAACGTATTCGGCCAGAAACACAGCGGCACGCGTTTGTTACTTTGTGAAAATGCGAATCCTGATTTCCAACGATGACGGTATTTACAGCCCCGGCATTGTGCCGCTTGCCAAAGCGGCAGCGCGTTTCGGTGAGGTGCGCATCGTAGCGCCGGACGTCGAGCAATCCTCAATGAGTCACGCCATCACGGCATCCAGGCCACTGCGCTTCAAACGTATTCATATTGGCCATTTCGATGCCTACAGCGTTAATGGCACGCCGGCCGACTGCGTTGCGCTGGGCATGCATAAATGGGGACACGTGGACCTTGTCCTTTCAGGCATCAATCTCGGGCTGAACCTGGGTAACGCAGTGTGGCATTCCGGCACATTGGCGGCGGCGAAGCAGGCCGCGTTGCTCGGCGCGCGAGGCATCGCCTTTAGCACTAACGTGAGCGACAATCGCGAACCGGATTTTTCTGCGCTCGAGCCTTACGTAGCCAAAGTCCTTGACCTGCTAATGGCGAGGAAAACGTTATGTCTGATCAACGTGAATCTGCCGGAGAAGCCGAAAGGAATCCGGTGGACCCGCCAATCGGTGCGCCACTACGATGGGAAGGTGGTTCCTGACAAGGATCCAATGGGGCGTTCGATCTTCTGGTTCACGGTTATCCCGTTGGAAGGAGCGGCGAAGGGAACAGACCGCTGGGCCATCGAGCACAATTGGGTATCGATCACTCCATTGCGTCTCGACCTGACGGATGAAGCAGACCTCGCTCGAGCGTTGGCAGTTTCAGAAAAGCCGACGACAAAGGTTGACAGGAAAAGGGCCAATCGCTCTCGCGCGCGCACGAGAAGACACAAGGCTCGCTGAAGAATCCTGTAGCCACCGGCCTGTGGCCGGTCCACGGGGGCCGTAGCGCGAGGCCTTTAAAAGACGGCCCACAGGGCCGTGGCTACAAGGACTGCTTTGCGTAAGGTATTGAATGCCAGCACCCCCGGCGCCTTGACGCCGCCGTTCACGTCGTTTTTTTGAAATTGATGGGGACCGGGGGGAACCGCAGAACAGCCGCGCTTCGAATCCGAAGGTAATTGGGTTTTTCTGCCAATGGGCCAGAACGGATCGACTACCTCAACGCTTCGCGAGCAAGCCGAGCAGTTCCACATTCTGGTGGATAGCGTCGAGGAATACGCCATTTATCTGCTCGACGCCAAGGGCAACGTGATGACATGGAACACGGGGGCGGAAAAAATCAAAGGCTTCACGGCGGAGGAAATTGTCGGAAAGAATTTCGCCTGTTTCTACACGGCTGAGGATGTCGCCGCTGACAGGCCGCAACGCAATCTGCACGAAGCAGCGCGACGAGGGCATGTTCGCGATCAGGGCCTCCGCGTCCGCAAAGATGGAACGACATTCGAGGCCGAAGTGGTCCTGACAGCATTACGCGACCACAAAGGAAACATCCGCGGTTACTCCAAAGTCACACGCGACATCACCGATCAGATCCGCAGCCGCGAATTTGAAGCCGAGAAAATTGCGGCGGAAAAAGCGAACAAGGCGAAGGACGACTTCCTCGCGGCGCTTAGCCACGAGCTGCGCACGCCGCTTACGCCTGCGCTGGCGGCAGCGGCTTACCTGGAAGACAACGCAGAAAAACTTCCGCCTGAATTCGTCGAGGATGTGGAACTGATCAGGCGCAATGTGAAATTGCAGGCGCGTTTGATTGACGACCTGCTCGATCTCACTCGCATTACACGCGGCAAGCTTCGCGTCGATCTCGAAATTTGCGACGCACACAGCGTCATCCGTAACGCTGTCGAAATCACAGGTTCAGCTATCGCAGCGAAAGGTATAACCCTTTCTACCAGGCTCAACGCCAAGCAACATCACATTAAGGCTGATCCCATTCGGCTTCAGCAGGTGTTTTGGAATTTGATCAACAACGCCGTGAAGTTCACAGCACACGCGGGGGAAATTGCCATCCGCACTTCCAGCGATGATCGTGGCTCTTTTCATTTCGACATTACTGACAATGGGATTGGCATTGAACCCGAGCGGCTGAGTTCGCTGTTCAGGCCATTCGAGCAGGCGGACGCTTCCGTGACACGCCAGTTCGGCGGGCTCGGCCTCGGTCTCGCGATCTCGAAACACCTGGTCGAGTTGCATCGCGGCTCAATCCAAGCGGAGAGCCGTGGCCGGAGCTTTGGGTCAACTTTCAAAATAACCCTGGAGACGGTACCACCAGAAAGTGCGAAGGCGGATGTAGCTCCACAAAGTGCGCGAGGTCCGGCCAAACCATTGCGCATCCTGATCGTGGAAGACCACAGGGACACGCGACGCACGTTGTCGCGTCTGCTCACCCATTTTGGTCACGAAGTTCTGGCTGCGGACAATGTTCATCGCGCGCTTGAGATCATCGGCTCCGGCGACATCGATGTGCTGTTATGCGACATTGGCCTGCCCGATGGAAGCGGTTATGAAGTGATCGCGCGGGCCAGACAGAAACAACCGATCCAGGCAATCGCCATCACTGGCTTTGGTACTGATAAAGATCTGCGACGTTCGAAAGAAGCAGGATTCGATTTTCATCTCGTCAAGCCAATAGATCTCCACGAGCTGCAAACAGTTCTCGAGCGAGTCCAGGCATAGCCCGTTCGCGATTTTTTAATGAATGCGGCCTAACTTAGCCGCGTGCTGACTCTCATTCGGGATTCAGCGATTCTGTCCCGAAAGCGTCTTCACCTCGCGCTCGATTTCACGCGGACCCCGCGCGCATACCGTTCGTAATCGGCGAAGAAATTTTCCCATCGCGGACGCTCGGTGAGTTCCGCCCTTTATGAGAACGTAGCGCCCAATAGACCGGCACATCATTCGCGCCGCCTGATCGAATGTTCAGCACGGCGCGAATATGCGTCGGTATAGTTACCTTAGGAGGGTCCGCGGCGACAAAGCAGCCCAGACGTTTTGATTACCGCCCCGAAGAGGCGCCAGCCATTTCCGGCTCCATGAGGGCTTCCGGATTCACAATGTCTTCGGCCAATTTGTTGAGCAGCTCGTTGGCTTCCGATTCTTCGTCGAGAGTTGTTTGCAAAAGTTCCGCTGACCTGTCCTTGCCAAGTAATTGAGCAAAGGTGCGGACGCTTCCGTAACTGGCAATCTCGTAGTGCTCGACTTTCTGCGCGGCCACGATAATCCCGGCATCAATGACCGATTCTTCGCCGTTCTCTTTCAGAATTTCGGATCCTTCTTCGATGAGACCTCTCATTGCTTTGCAGGTCTTACTCTTTGGCTTTTCGCCAACCTCCTCGAAAACTTCTTCCAGTCGTTGGACATGCGTCTTGGTCTGCTCGAGGTGTTTTTCGAACGCCTCCTGCAACTCTTCTGACGTCGCACCCTTCGCCATTTTCGGCAACGCTTTCAGCAATTGACTTTCTGCGTTGTACAAGTCACGCAACTCATCCACGTAAAGTGTTTTTAATGTATCAAGCTTCATTCCCTTTCCTCCTGTTGTTGAATTTGGCCGTGAATTTTGCTGAACCAGTGCGGCCAAAACACCGGCTCTAGGAAAATAACGCGGCGAAACGTGAAACTGCGCGTCTCCAAGTGAAATTTTTTTGCAACATTACGGAGTTGCCAGTTCAGCGTATTCTCGATCGCCGCACTGCGCCATTTGCTCGAATACCTTTAAGTAGTCATCCGCCATGCGGTTCGCGGTGAAGCGCGTTTCAAAAACGCTTCGGCAAACTCGCCGGTCGAGCTCGGCTACGCGGCGAACTGCCTCCGCGGCGCTGTCCAAATCGTTGGCAATGAATCCAGTCTTACCTTCGTCTATCACTTCAGGTACAGATCCACGCGGGTATGCGATGACAGGTGTGCCGCATGCCATTGCTTCAATCATCACCAGCCCGAAAGGCTCCGGCCAGTCGATGGGAAACAGCAATGCATAAGCATTACCAAGAAATTCGTTCTTTTGTTTGTCGGTGATCTCGCCAACCCATTCCACGTGCGGATCATTCAGCAGTGGTTCAACCACTTGTCTAAAATACCGTCGATCGACGCGGTCGACTTTGGCGGCCATCTTCAGGGGCATATCCACGCGCTTAGCGATTTCGATGGCGCGCTCCGGTCCCTTTTCTGGTGAGATCCGTCCCAGAAATGCGAGATAATCGCCGCGCTTAGGATAAAACCGGAAAAGATCCGTAGGGAGTCCATGATAAATCGTTGCCTCCCAATCGGCCCTGCTTATCGGGGCTCGTTGCGAATCCGAAATTGAGATGAAGGGTAAATCTCGAAACCGCTCGTATACAGCGACCAAGTCGTGAGTATCCAGGCGCCCATGCAACGTCGTCACGTACGGAACAGAAAGATAGCGACAGACAGGAAAGTGAATGTAGCCGGTGTGGAAATGAATCACGTCAAATTCCGCCGCTCGCTCGATGACATGATCAATGAGCACGAGTTCACGCGCCATGGGATCCTTGCAGCGTTCATTCTTGCGCAGTGAACGGCGGACCGGAGCAATGAGCTTGGCGGCTGTAACCGAGTCGCCGCTCGCAAACAGAGTCACCTCGTGCCCCGAGCGAACCAATTCTTCGGTGAGATGGGAGACGATCCTTTCCGTCCCTCCATAGTGCTTCGGAGGCACACTCTCGATTAGCGGTGCAACTTCGGCGATTCGCATACTCCCTCATTCCCTCGCGAGACCCACCAATCAGACGCGATCTGCTCACAGCAACGTGCTCTCTCAATTCCCAAAGCTCTAATCCCGATCCCGGTCCCCATGAATATCAGGTGTTGTCGCTTCCCCTTCGAACGCGACCGCCGCTTTGGTTCTGCGCATCAAATGGAAAATTAGCAATTCGTAAGCGACCGCTGATGTGCGCAAAGAGCCGTTACCGTTTTACAGGTGCCCCGTTAAAGCGAGGATGATTAGAATCAAGACAATCAGTCCGAGTCCTCCGCTGGGCCAATATCCCCACCCGGAGCTATAAGGCCAGGCTGGCAAAGCACCGAGCAGCAGCAGGATTAGTATGATTAGTAGAATTGTGCCCATGGCTTTTCCTTTCTCAAGTATGTTTCGTCGCAGCGTGACACTTTGGACGTTGTAATATCGCGACTGCAACGCTTGGAAGGTGCGCAGAAAGGAAGGAAACACGGCGACGCTGCTTTAGGTGATCATAACAATGTGCCTGTCCCTTTATCTGGCGTACGTGTACGCACAACGCGCCTGTCCTTATCCGCCATTGGCGCAACAGGAAAGGCGCGCTGATAAACAGTCAGGGATTTGTTCTTCTTCTATTAATCTTCGTCGAGAATCACTCGATCAACCATCATGTTCTCTCCCGTGCCAACGTAATGGACCCGAACTGGAACGCCGACCTTCACTCGCGTTCGTACCACATCTTCGTCGAGTACCTTACCGCTTCGTGTCACGTAACTGACGGTCTTACCAAAATGGTATGTCCGCGGTCCGCTGGTTTCCTTAAGGACGATTACGCTCCCCGGAGTGTACTCCGTGATTGTTCCGTTGCCCTCGGTAGTAGTCGTTGTTGTAGTCGTTTCTGAGACCTGTGCCCATGCGAATGGAGCTGCGATCGCGAGGGCCATACTTAGTAGTATTTTTTTCATTTGTTTTTCTCTTTCTGTTGCGCGGCGGGTAAACACTTCCGCGAACGAGCTTTCCTCGATGACAGAAGCGCGTGCCGCCGTTCATGCAGTAATCGCAGGCCGCGCTTAGTTCGGTTGCCAACATACCGTCGAGGCGCCTATCGAAGAGAAAGAAGGTCAGGCGGAGTCAGTCTCTAACAAGCGGGATTAGTAAGGCCGAAAGAAGCTCGTGACGTGCTGTAGCGTGCGCTGTCTCAGCGCATGAGCAAGCACAACTACAAATCCGCTGAGGACAGCTGAATGCTACGCCCGCATGCGCCCGTCGCGTGAATGACTGTGTGCTGCTAACCGTGTTCCACTTCTTTTGTTTCCACGCGGACGGCGTATTCGCTTGGCTCGAGTTCACGACCAGCTCGTTGCGCGTACACCTGCGTAAATTCTGCGCCGAACAATAGGATTTGCGACGAGTAATAAACCCAGAGTAGCAACGTGATGAGTGAGCTGGCTGCTCCATAGGCAGAGCCCGCGGCGCCGCTGCCGAGATAGAAGCCCAGCAGCCATTTTCCGATGCCAAACAGGATGGCGGTCATCGCCGCGCCGATCCAAACGTCGCGCCACTGAATCTTCACATCCGGAAGGAACTTAAAGATCATCGCAAAGAGCAGAACGACGACGGCGAAATCGAATACGAGATAGACCGCAAGGGCGATCACCATGCCACCCGGCAAAACGGATTGGACGTAATGGCTGAATGCTTTAAGCAGCGCTTCGATTGCGAGTGAGACGAGCAGCAGAAAACAGATGCCCGCGACCATTGCAAATGATAGGAACCGGTTCCGCAGAAATCCCCAAATACCCTGCGTAGGTTTTGCTTTCACGCCCCAAATGGTGTTCAACGCGTCCTGTAGCTGGCCGAACACGCCGCTGGCGCCGAAAATCGCGAGCGCAATACCGATGATCGTGGCGATGGTGCTTTTGCCAGGTTGTGAGGCTTTTTCGGCGATGTTTTGAACGACCTGCACAGCGCTTGGATCGAGAAAATAACTCATCTGTTGCGTGATTTTGTTCCAGGCACCCGCAGGGTCATCACGGAAAATGACTCCCACGATCGCAAGCAGCACCAGGATCAGCGGCGCAAGCGAAAACACTGTGTAATACGCAAGCGCGGCGCCTAACTGTGGCGCTTTGTCCTGCAACCACTCCTGAAACGTTTGTTTCAGCAGGCTGAAAGCATTTCCAAGGAATGATTTTGACACTTCTAGGTCATGCTGCGCCGCCACAATGAAGGACCTTCCGATTAACAGTTCGCTAGTCGTGGCGCCTATGGTCGCCGCCAAATATCTGGCAACGAGAAGCGGTGCACAGTCCCTAGTCGTGCAGTGAGAGAAACCAAGACTTAGTCCGTGCCGCACAAGCTACGGATCCACACATCCGGCTTCGACAAGACCTCTAGCGATGGAAAATCAGACCGAGCACAAAACCAACGCCGAGCGCGATACAGATCGCCTTCGTCGGATTGTCGCGGACGTACTGTTTGCTGTCGTCTTGCAAAGTGCGGATGCGATCGAGCGCATCTTCGCGTATCTCGTCCACACGGCCACGATATTCATCTGCCATTGCACTTGCGGACGAGCGGAGATCTCCCGCCGCTTTGCGGGCCTGCTTCACACCGCGCTCCACTTGTGCTTCAACCTCAGGCGCAACCAGAGGGCCTTGATCCATTGCGTTTTCGTTATCCATGATTTTCCCTTCTACATGATTTGGTTAACGTTTCGGTGCCGAGGCTTCGCTAACCGTATTAATATCTTCAGCGCCGGCAGCTTTGAAAATGTCCTTCGCCCGATCAACGTCTTCACTTTCATCCGCGTGCACCGCGATCAGGTAATTCCCTTTTTTCAATTTTTCTTCGTAACGTTTTGCCTCGATTTCGGGAATGCCGAGGCCGATCAAACCACCGACAACACCGCCGGTCGCTGCTCCGACGGCTGCGCCACTAAGAGCCGCCATAATTGGACCAGCGGCAATAAATGGCCCGAGACCGGGAATTGCCAACGCGCCAATCCCTGCCAGAAGTCCGAGCACACCACCCGTAGCGCCACCGGTAGCTGCGCCGGTGGTTGCGCCTTCCGGCGCCTTTGTGGCCTTAACATGACCAATGTCACGCGTGCCGGCTGTGTCAGGCATAAGCACCGAGATTTCCGAGGTTGCGAAGCCTTGAGCCTGGAGCTGCTGGACAATTCGTTCAGCCTTGCCCTGTGTCGTTGCAATACCAAATACTGATTTGGACATAGTAGAGTTTCTCTTTCGTTTGTGTTGAGGCTACTTATTATTTCGCTCCTTCAACGTCGAGTTGATTGTCGATCTGTGCGCCGCCAGCCGCTGAGCTTGCAAGCTGAGCGACCTTTGCCTTCTCTCCGGTGTTCTTGACAGGCCCGCGGAGTGTTACTCGACCGTTAGCGGTAACGACTTTGATGTTCTTTGCAGCCATGGAAAGCTCGGAGTCTTTCATTAGTGCCTGCCGGACGGCCTGAGTGATTTTCAAATCCGCAGACCTATTTGACTGGTCGCCGGACGTCTGTGTTTCGCCGGAACGATCGCGCTCGTTTGTTGCCGTGTTATCAGGCGCCTTTTTATCGTCGGCAGCCAATGTC
>DATBDI010000046.1:0-4297 GCA_036270025.1 Candidatus Udaeobacter sp.
CGTATTGCGGATGTTTCAACCAGGCGCGCGCCTTTTCCACATCCCCAAAAACAGTGGTCGCATGCTCGAGTAATCGCGAAAGGCGCACGACCTTGTCGGATTCTTCCGGCGACAACCGCCCAGCCGCTTTGCGCCGCTGCAGAGTGGACCTTGAGATGCAGAGTTTTGCGGCGAGCTGCTCGAACGGCAGGTCCATGCTGTTTTGCAAAGTCTCCAGCTCAGCGAAACGCAGCCCTTTCTGAATTTGGCGAATCAGGTCAGTTGGATGCGTTGCTTTCGAACCATGCATTTTCTTTGCCAGCGTCGCAGTTTTCATGATTTCCCTTGTTGATTCAATTGACACAATTTAAAGCGTCAATTGGTCAAAGTCAAAGTCCAGATTCCGTACGAGTGCTGTAGCGTGCGCTGTCCTCAGCGCAGGAACTACAGCGACGCACAAACTCCGCTGAGGACAGCGGACGCTACAGCAAATGAAACATCGCTCAGGCTGCGATTTGGCCCAAAACGGTGCGCAACTCGTGGAAGTCCACCGGCTTTGTCAGATGGAAATCGAATCCGGCTTCCTTCCCACGCTCAATGTCCTCAATCGCGCCAAAGCCGGTGAGCGCTACGGCCTTGACAGGTTGTTTCCGCTTGGCCTGCGCGATTACGTCGTAGCCGCTGCCGTCCGGCAGAGCGATATCGCACAGAACGACATCGAACTGTTTCGAGTCGATCATGCTCAGCGCGTTTTGCGCGCGATTGGCCACGGAAATCTCATGCCCAAAACGACCGAGAAGACGCGACAACGCTTCCAGTGTATCGCTGTGATCTTCGACCACTAAAATGCGCAAACTCTTGCCTGAATTGTATGAAGCCCTCGTCCGCTGGTCGCTCATGCTCACTACTCCCCGCGAAGTCCTATAATCGAATTTGGCGTCGCGTCCAGATGGGAATTTGCCATCTCGTGATGTCATTCTGAGCGAAGCGAAGAATCTCGGATTCATTTTGGATCGACCTGCCCAACAGAGAAGCCAGAGATTTTGGAAAGCCTGGCCTCATGCTTCGCATTTCGTTGCAGCGCTTTGCTCAACATGACAGCGGAGGTACGGATGAATTCTACAGAAACCGAACATTCACAGGTCAAAAAATGTTCGGAGCCGGTGCAGGAAGCTGGCACTGTACTGCCGTTCCTTTAACATTTCCTCATCTGTCCGGCTGGCTTCCTGGAGTATCCCTTCGGTTTCCATTTTTCGTTGTGCAAGCAATTGGCTCAATCGCTCAAGGCATCCCGGCGCGCCGCGCAGCACCTCGGCCATTGTTGGTTTGCCGATTTCCATGACGTAGCAGTCGCCGTCGGCGCGCACAGTCGCGCTGCGTGGTTCGCCCGTAAGCAGCGACATTTCGCCAAAACAATCGCCGGCCCCCAACGTGGCGACTTGAATCGTTGATCCGTTTTTCGACACGGAGACATTCGCTGCGCCGCGCAAGAGGACGAACATCGACTCGCCAGCTGCACCTTCCTGAATCACCGGTTCGCCACGGCCGAAATAATTGAGGCGCGCCTGTGT
The DNA here is from genome assembly GCA_036270025.1 of Candidatus Udaeobacter sp. Lineage (GTDB taxonomy): Bacteria > Verrucomicrobiota > Verrucomicrobiia > Chthoniobacterales > UBA10450 > Udaeobacter. The sequence goes on from DATBDI010000046.1 coordinate 1,551, forward strand.
GACCAGCTGATTCAGCTGCTCGTCGGAAAGACAGCTGAAAAGCGGTTCGTCGCGTAGGATCGATAACGCCTCGGCCTGGTCGTCCTCCACGCGGCGCACTGCTTTGCGTTCCAGATGCAAGGTGCGAATAGGGAAGGGAATGGTGATGCCGCTGCGCCTGAGCGCGTACCATACGTTGGTGCGCACCGCGTCGTTGGTCTCGTTGATCCGGGAGTGATTGCCCATGTAGTACTTAATCTCGTAGGTCACAAAGTGTTCGGAAAAGTCGACCAGGAACACTTTCACTGGCGGAGTGGAAACAACATTTTTCGCGCTCTGCGCAGCGCGCCCCAGCACGTCTTTTACCCGATTGGGTGGCGCGTTATAATCGATGCCCACCCGGATTCGCATCGCGTGGATCTCGGTCGGATAGTGAAGATTGACGATCTGGTGGCTGACCATCTCGTTGTTCGGGATGTCGAGGTAAATTTCGTCGTTCGTACAGAGGCGAGTGGAACGCCAGTTGATCTCGCGCACTTCGGCGTAGGTGTCCCCGACCTTCAACCAATCGCCGAGTTTGTAAGGCCGGTTAATTTGAATCGCTATGCCGCCGATGATTCCGGCGAACAGATTCTGCCCCGCGAAACCGACGACGATTGCAATGACGCCGGAGCCCGCGAGCAGCCCTTTTAATTGCGTCTCGGCGTGATAGCCAACGCTCAGGACAAACAGCAGGACGATCAAGAAAATGATTCCGGCGACAACCTCGCGAAGAAAATGTGGGATCGTTGTTTGCCGTTTCTTTTCAAAGTAGAAATCCCAGACATAGCGATCTACCAGAGCGACGATGAGCGCCGTGCTCAGCAAAATCGCAGCTGCGCCGACATGAAACCGCCACGGCGCATGCACGCCGTAAACGGCAATGGCGGCATAAAAAGCCAGCGTCAGACAAAAGAGCCGAAACAACAGGCCAAGTTTCACCCCGGCGCGGCGCTTGAGGAACCGCCCGGAGACAAGAGCGACGAAAAATGTCGCGAAGAACACGAGTACCGTGATCACATCTCGCTCGGCTTCGGGAAGGGCGTTCAACATCAAGGCCGAAATATACCAGAAAACGGTTCGCTTGAACAACCTCAGGGTTGTAGCGGCGTTTGTGTCAAACGCCGACGAGAAGCTCGATCGGCTTCTCCGTAGAGGAAAGCCGCTACGATCTTGGTGCGATGATCAGCCAGGCCCAGCCGGCAAGGAAACAAAGCCCGCCAAGAGGAGTAACAGCTCCGAGCCACCGCAGATTGGTCAGCGCCATTAGATACAGGCTTCCGCTAAAAAGCAGAATGCCGGCAAAGAGCAGCCACCACGCGCTGCGGTTAATCGTGCCGTAAAGTGCAAACACAAGCAACGCGATGGCGTGAACGAAATGATAAAGCACAGCCTTGTTCCACACATCCAGCGTGCCGTGCAGTTCCAGACGCGATTTCAGACCGTGCGCCCCAAACGCGCCCAAAGCAACCGCCATGAAACACAGCGCCGCCGCTATTCGGAATAACACAATCGACATCTGGTTAGTTCCAGCGACTTTTGCGCATCGCCAACTGCTTTTTTAAGTCGTTCAAATCGGATTGCCGGCTTTGGCGAATTGTTTTGATGTAGAAGACCGTTCCAGCGCCACCCAGAGCCGCCGCTCCGAGAAAGTTCAGCGCCGGCCCCAGATTCCACAAATACGCGCCGAGAATTGCGCCCATGCTTACAATCAAATCCCGAACAAGATAATATGCGCCGACAATTTGGCCTCGCCGCTCAGAGTCGCTGTACCCGATGATCAGCGCCTTGCGAGAGGTGTCTCCGAATTCTTTCAAACCGCGGATTGCAAACGCGACCACCAGCGCGGAAAAACTTCGGGACATCAGCAAAGTAATCGGAAAGAGCGTAAACATGATGAACGTCACGACCACAAATGGTTCCCGGCCTTGCCTGTCTGCGTAATGCGCGGCCGGGATGATGCATAACATCGCGGCCGCCATTTCCACTGCCGTGAGCACGCCGATCTGTTCTCCGCTCACGCCGATGTAATCCATCGCGAAAATCACCACCCACGCGTACGGAATACGTTCGCAGAAGCGCACCAAAATATCGCTTAAGAGCAACCGCCTCATTGGCGGGTTGAATTCCCGCAAGGTTCGCCAAAAATTCCAGCGTTCCACTTCTGGCCTGCCCGCGGCGGGCGGCCCTGCCGTGTCATTTGACTGTTCCCGCAGTTGCCACTGCACAATGATCGTAGCTCCTGAAAGGGCGATCGAGACGAGAAGCGCGATACGGACGCCGTTAATGATTCCGAGCTGATCGATCAACAGTCCGCCGAAGAATGGCGCAATCATGATCGGCAACCGTTTGATAACCGATTGAACGCCGATGCCCATCGAGTGGCGATTTGCTTCGAGCGCTGCGCCAACCAGTGAAAAGGTTGCCGGCAATGAAAAGCAACTCCACGAAAGGAACAGAAACATTCCGACAATGACGGCGCCCCAATGCGGAACAAGCAGGACCAGCGCGTATCCAATGATCGAGACAACATTGAAAACGAGAAACGCGCTCCGATGTCCCCAGCGATCCGCGATCAGACCGCCGGGGTAGGCATAAAGCGCACCGAGTAACGTGCGCAGCGCATCGTAGACACCGATAACAAAAACCGTCGCGCCGACCGCTTGCAGATATTTCGGCACAAAACGCATCCACAGTTCTTCGCCCGCACCAATCACGAAGATGGCGAT
>DATBDI010000047.1:0-5994 GCA_036270025.1 Candidatus Udaeobacter sp.
CGTGAAATTCCAGACGTACCAGCCCTGTACGCACAGCCCAGCGGCACTGACTAACGCTACGGCCGCACTGCCGAATGCCCGCACGAGCACCGGCGGCATGCGAAATTGACGCAGAAAATTCAAACAGGCCAGCACGATCAAGGCGTGCACGGCAAATTCGTAGCGGAGCATACTTTCCATATCGACGCAGGCGACCCCGCTAACAGAGAGGTAATAGATCGCCGCCGCGCAAAAATAAATGCCAGCGCGAACGGGCAAGCCGGCCCGCCGTTGAATCGCTGGAACCAACTCGCAGATGACGATGCCGATCAGAAGCAGACCGCCGACGCTCATCGCTAGCTGGCTGGCTTCCGTCGGATCGTTTAGCGCCGGGACGAGCCACCGATAACTGTCGGGCTTAAGAACCGCTACATAATCGGGGACAATTCCCCACCCCGCTGCCTGGGTCATCATGTACATGTCCCAGTGACCCCACCGCAGTTGAGAGTACAAGAAGAAACCGATGGCGCCGCACATCGCGACGACCGTTAAGCCAATCGCCGGCCTGTGCTCACGCACCCACCTCCGGGGCTGAAACGAACCGCGCCACCCCGTCTGAAACAGCGCACGCACGAGAGGAAACGCCGCGCATACGACGCCAACAATTCGCGCCGCGGACATGACCAATCCATGAATTGCAGCCCACACTTGTGTGGATTTGCCCGTTGCAGTGCTCCAGTAGATAAACCCCAGCAGCGCCATCAAAAACAGGGATTCGGAATACGCTGCGATGAGAAAGAATGCTGCGGGATGGGCAGCAATCAGCGACGCACCGCAAATCTGCAGAGCAGCAGAAACGTTCCACCGTTTGCAAAAGAGAAAGAAATAAGTCCAGAACCCCCACGCAGCGAGTTGCGCGGTGAGCAGCAATGCAGTGCCCGTGTCAATGTTCAAGCCATACCGAAATAGTCCGGCAATCAGAGGATAGGCTGGAAAAAAAGCGACGTTCGACACTTCCATCACCTTGTGACCGATCGGGGGCACAATGGTCTGGTACCCGCGGTCGATGATGTTCATAAACCAATAGCTGTCGTGTTGAACGAGTGCGGAATACCGCTCTGGAAGCGGTTCTTCCGGACCCAGCAAGCCAACTGCGAGCGCTACCTGCAGCAGCGTCACGGCCAATCCCGTCAGCAAAGGCTGAAACGAGCGTAGCAGGCGGTTCATCACGTCATAATCGCAGGATACGGCTTGTTTGCTCGCGCAAGTTTTCGAATTTGGTCGAGCCGCAACCCCCCTGGGCAGTAGCAAGACACCGACTCCTGTGAACTTGCGCGAAGTGGTCGGACTTTGAGCGGCAGCAATATCAGATCCCATGTTTAGCTTGTGCCCGTTTTCAGTGGCAAAGTTTGACGGGCGTGCCAGCGCACTTATTCGCGGCAACTTGTTGACGATCGCGGCGCCGCGGCTACACGCGCCACAAGACCGGACAAACCGCCGCGGCTACTCGGATGAAGAGATCACAAACACGATCTCGCCTTTCGGCGGATGCGCCTGATAATGCGCGAGCAAATCGGCGGCTGTTCCCCGGCGAAATTCCTCAAATTTCTTCGTTAGCTCGCGGGCGACGCAAAGCTGTCGATCCGGCATCACTTCGGTGCATGCGACCAGCGTTTTGATCAATCGGTAGGGCGATTCGAAAAAGATGGTTGTCTCGTCGCGTTCGGCTGCCGCCCGTAATTCGCGCTCGCGTTGACCACTCTTAACCGGGAGAAATCCACCGAATGAAAACTTGTCAGTTGAAAACCCCGAACCGACAAGAGCAGTCAGAACCGATGACGGCCCGGGGATGATCGTAAACGCGACTTCGCGTTTGATACATTCGCGAATCAGACGGAAGCCTGGATCTGACACGCCAGGTGTACCTGCGTCTGTAATCAGCGCAACGTTTTCACCGCGAGCGAGCCCCTCGACAAGCTCCGGCGTGCGGGTCGCTTCATTGTGCTCGTGAAAACTGACGAAAGGCTTCTTAATCCCGAGATGCTTGAGCAAGATCCCCGAGTGGCGAGTGTCTTCAGCCGCGACGACGTCGACTGTCTTCAGCACTTCAATCGCACGCAGTGTGATGTCGCCGAGATTACCAATCGGCGTGGCGACGATATAAAGCATCTCCTATCATCGGTTCGAAACGTCTGTTTCGCCATCAAACTGACGGCCGACTTTGCGGTGTGATAAAGCGTGGGTTCCGGGCCACTGGCCGTAAGCCGAAACGAAACCTTACCAGCCGAGGATTTTCGCGAAAATCAGAGGCGCTACGATCGTGGCGTCGGATTCGATAACGAATTTCGGAGTGTCGACGCTGAGTTTCCCCCATGTGATCTTCTCGTTCGGCACTGCGCCGGAGTACGACCCGAAGCTGGTCGTGGAATCGCTGATTTGGCAAAAATAGCCCCATTCCGGCACCGGTTCCTGGACGACGTCCTGGTTCAACATCGGTACAACACAAATAGGAAAATCGCCCGCAATGCCGCCGCCGATCTGGAAAAAGCCGATAGACGACTCCCGCGAAAACTGACGATACCACTCGGCCAGCGCAATCATGTATTCGATCCCGGAGCGGACAGTGTGGACGTCTGGGATCGCTCCCGTAATACAGCGCGCAGCATAGATATTACCAAGGGTTGAATCCTCCCAGCCGGGCACGAACATGGGAAGATCTTTGTGTGCGGCGGCAACCATCCAACTATCGTCAGGGTCGATCTCGTAGAACTTCTTTAGTCGGCACTGTTTTAGAATCCTGAACAGAAATTCATGCGGGAAGCCCCGCTCTTCGTTCTTCGCAGCAGCAACCCATTCACCGATCACTACTTTTTCGATCCGGCGAATGGCTTCCTCTTCGGGAATGCACGTGTCAGTTACCCGATTCAGATGACGACGCAGCAGGTCTTGTTCGTCTTGCGGCGTCAGCTCGCGGTAATTCGGAAGACGGACATACTGGCTCCTCGCGACCAGATTGAAGAGATCTTCCTCCAGATTCGCACCGGTGCAGGTAATCGCATGCACCTTGTCCCGCCGAATCATCTCTGCGAGAGACACCCCCAATTCCGCAGTGCTCATCGCTCCGGCCAGTGTAATCATCATTTTTCCGCCGCGTTCCAGATGCGCGACGTAAGCGTTGGCAGCGTCTTTTAAAACGGCCGCGTTGAAATGCCGATAGTGTCGATCGATAAACTCGCTGATGCTGCCCATGTTTACTTCACCAACGTTGCTGTGCGTGCCACTCGCTGTTGATGCGAAACTTCAACAGCGACAGTCAAGTGTATTCGCATTTTGCCCAAAATTCGTGCTACAGGGCGGCAAGAATCGGCGTTGTGAGTATGGCGGGCGCGAGGCCGAGCAAAAGAACTGCGGCGGCGAGCAGTGCAATGGCCGTTCGCGCCAGCAGATCAGGCGCGACAACATCGACTTCTAGCGCAGCGCGGAGCAAAAGCTCGTCGACGAAAATCGTCTTCAGCACCATCAGATAATAGTAAAGCGAGATAAAACTGCCAAAGAGCGCCACCACGACCAGCCATAGCAGGCCATAGTTTCCACCGGTATGAAGCGCCGCGCTAAACAGATAGAATTTTCCGAAAAAGCCCGCGAACGGCGGTATGCCGGCGAGCGACAAAAGAAAGATCGACATGCACCCAGCGAGCAGTGGCGAACGTAAAAAGAGTCCGGAGAAGTTTGCAATATCGTCACCACCGGTTTCCCGCCGCACCATACCAACTATCCCGAATGCGCCGACCAGCGTAATAGCATAGATGGTTGCGTAGAATAATGCTGCGGAAAATCCATCGCGACCACCGGCGATTATCCCAATGAGTGTGTAGCCAGAGTGGGCTACAGCGGAGTATGCGAGTAACCTGCGGACGTTCCGTTGCCCGAGTGCCACAATATTACCGACCAGTATCGACAACGCTGCGAGTGCGGCGAGCACAGGCGACCAACCAGCGGCCATGGCGTGCCAGGCCGCGCTACCGTGGACAGGCGCGAAGCCGACGAGCACAATTTTTCCCAACACCACGAATGACGCGACCTTCGAACCGGAAGCAATGAACGCCGCGCTTGGAACAGGCGCAGCCTGGTACGCGTCCGGCGCCCACAGGTGAAAGGGGGCGGCGGCAATCTTGAACGCAAAGCCAATCAGCGTCATGACAATGCCAACCGCGAGCAACGGCTGAACTGTCGCGGTCGCAAATTTCTCGGAAATGGCTGCGAGACTTGTCGTGCCCGACATTCCGTAGATCAGGCTAATCCCGAAAAGTGTGAATGCGCTGGACGTGCTACCAAACAGGAAATACTTGAGACCCGCTTCCGCCGAACGCACATCCGTCTTGTCGAATGCGGTCATTACGTACAGCGATAGACCGAGCAGCTCGAGACCGATGAAGATCATGAGTAACTCTTCGCTCCCGACCAGCAACATGAGGCCGACGGTTGCAAAGAGAACAAGCGCGAGATATTCGCCCGCATCGCGCGGCGCCTTTTCTGATGTGCTTATGAGAACTGTGAAAAATGCGAGCGCCAGAGAGATAATCTTAAAAAGCGATGTGAGCGGCGTGATGACGAGCATGCCGCCGAAAAGCGTGAGGTGATTGGGCAGCATCAAGACCGCGCATGTCGCGATTGCCAACCCAAGTACCGCAACCGCGAAAGGCATGCGCGCTGCGACAGGCTTGTCCCTCCCATCTTGAGCGGCGTTGAATGCAATCGTTGCACTCGATCTTGCGCGACTAGTCGCAAGCCCTATCGCAAGAACTGCCAGCGCGGTTATCACCACAATCGTCTCAGGCGCCACGAGTTTGAGGAGCTCGAGGTACGACATGGTCGAACCGGGAGATTTCATTTCAGAAAGCGCATGCTTTCAACTGCGGGCATGATCCGATCGAGCAAAATTTTGGGGTAGAGGCCGATTGCAAGCGTCGTGAACATAAGGAGGCAAGCGCCGATTTTTTCGGTGAGCGTAATGCTTTGTTTCTCGTTCCAGTCCGTGTCGACAGCTACCCGGCCTTGTTGAACGCTCACGCGCTTCTCGCCGAAAAACGATTGCTTTAACGCGCGCAATGTGAACGCCGCGACTAGCACCATTCCCGCGCCGGTGATCCCAACGGCGACCGGATAAGTTTTCCACGCGCCAATGAGGATAGTAATCTCCGCAGCGAATCCACTGAATCCTGGAATCCCCATCGACGCTGCTGACCCCACGACGAAAGTGAACGCTGCAAACGGCAGGACCTGGCTCAGATTCATATCCGCGAGGAGGTCGAGTTCGCGAGTGTGCGTGCGGCGATAAATCATCCGTCCAGCCACAGCAAACAAAAGCGCGGCAATCACTCCGTGTGAGAACATTTGTAACACGGCCCCTGAAACACTAAGCGCTGTCGCCGCGGAAAGGCCGAGCAAAACGAAACCCATGTGACTCACGCTCGAATAGCCTATGACAAATTTCAGGTCACGCTGGCGCAGCGCCACCGCTGCAGCGTAAACAATTCCGACGACCGCCAGAACAACGATCCAGCTGCTCCACATATGGAACCCCTGCGGAAACAAATTCATCGCAACGCGAAGTCCTGCGTACGAGCCGAGTTTCATAACAATGCCGGCAAGCAACATTGAGCCCGCCGTGGGCGCAGCGACATGACCGGTGGGCGCCCATGTGTGCAATGGCCAGATTCCCGCGAGCACTCCAAAACCGAGGAACAAGACGGGGAAAGCCCACGCTTGCAGCTCGGCAGGAAATTGGAAGCGCGCGAGCTCGTTAACATCCAACGAACCGGCGGTTACGTACGCGGCAAGAATTCCAGCGAAAACAAACATGCCGCCGAAAAAGGAGTACAGCGTCAACTTCATCGCGCCATATTCCTTGTTGGTCGATCCGAAAATCGCGATGAGGAAATATTTCGGCACGATCACCAACTCGTAGAACGCGAAGAGCAGAAACAGATCGGCGCTGAGGAAAACGCCGTAGGA
>DATBDI010000048.1:0-15331 GCA_036270025.1 Candidatus Udaeobacter sp.
CTCATCACAGTTGAGCCGTCAGCAGAAATTCGGTTCGAGTACGGGGATGAAAACTTTCCGCCGTCCAACTATCACGTCGGAAACATCACCGAAACCGCGGTGGAAATTCGCGTGCAGCTTCGGCTTCCCGAGGCCACATGCAAGGCACGCGACCGTCGTGAATCGGGTGCGGCCTGTTGCGCCTAACAACGCCGGGCGTGTGCGATGCAATTTAGCGCTTCGCGCTGCGAAGCGACTACAGCCTGTCACATAATCGTAACACTAAACGCTTTGACCGGCCGAAACCCGATGCGGCAGGTTTGTCCCATGATGAAACTGCATAAGAGGACAATTCTTGCGTTCGCAATCGCGTTTGGCTTAAGCGCGAGCGCTTCGGCGCAAATGATGATCAACGGCGCAGGCGCGACCTTTCCGTATCCGATTTACTCGAAGTGGTTCGACGAATACGCAAAGGTCGATCCGTCTGTGCGATTCAATTATCAATCGATTGGGTCCGGTGGCGGCCAAAAACAAATCATGGCCCAAACAGTTGACTTCGGCGCATCCGACGGACCGATGAGCGATGACAACCTGGGGAAAGCGCCGGGAAAAATTCTGCATATCCCGACCGTCGCAGGCGCGGTGGTGATGACATATAACGTCGAGGGCAACCCTGCGCTTAAACTGGATGGCGAAACAATCGCGGACATTTACCTGGGCAAAATCAAGAAGTGGAATGATCCGAAAATCGCTGCGTCAAACCCTGGAGCGAAGTTGCCAGATCAGGAGATCGTTGTCGTGCACCGCTCGGACGGCAGCGGGACGACATTCATTTTCACCGACTATCTGAGCAAGGTGAGCGCAGAATGGAAACAAAAAGCCGGCAATAACACGTCGGTCAATTGGCCAGCGGGAATCGGCGGCAAAGGAAATGAAGGTGTGTCCGGACAAGTGAAGCAGACGCCGGGCGCAATCGGGTATGTCGAGTTGATCTACGCGCTACAAAATAAGATGCCGGTTGCCGACATCAAAAATTCCGCGGGCCAATTTGCGAAGCCGACAATCGAATCGGTCACTGCATCCCTGGGAACAGCCAACATTCCCGAAGACTTCCGGTTTTCGATGACCAACGCGCCGGGCAACGATGCTTATCCAATCGCCGGAGCCACATGGCTGCTCGTGTACGAACAACAGAAGGACCCTGCCAAAGGAAAAAAGCTCGTCGAATTCCTCAAATGGGCGCTGACCAAGGGAGAAGGAATGGCCAAGGATTTGAATTACGCGCCGCTTCCGAACGAGGTTCAACAACGCGTTCTGAAACGAATCGACGAGATCAAAACGTAAGGGGTATCTCCTTCTGTCATGTTGAGCGAAGCGAAACATCTCTGGCTATTGTCCGTGATCACTTCGCTCGAAACGACAGAACTGATCAGAGATTCTTCGCTTCGCTCAGAATGACAACGCATGCCGCATCGATGCCGCTCGAACAGCGCTCCGCGCAAACGCGAATGGCACGGCCGTCACGGTTTGGGGACCGCGCATTCGAGTGGCTGACGCTCGCAATGGCATTGGTTGTTGTTGTCCTCATTATTTTGATCGGGTGGCAACTGTGGCACGGATCGGTGCTCGCAATTAAGAAGTTCGGGTTCCATTTTCTGGCGACTTCAACCTGGGACCCGGTAGCGGAGCAGTTCGGTGCGCTGCCGTTCATTTACGGCACGCTGGTATCGTCGCTCATTGCGCTGCTCATCGCTGTGCCATTGGGAATCGCGACGGCGGCTTATTTAACAGAGCTTGCGCCGCTTTGGATTCGGCAGCCACTCGTTTCATTGATCGAAATGCTGGCGGCGATCCCGAGCGTGATCCTTGGGTTATGGGGAATTTTCGTGATGATTCCCTGGCTGCGCGATTATCCGTTCCCGTGGCTCAAACGGTTCCTGGGCTGGACACCATTTTTTAGCGGACCGATGTACGGCCCGAGCATGTTCGCGGGCGGAATCATCATCGCTATCATGATTTTGCCGATCATCACCTCAATCTCACGCGAAATTCTCCGCAGCGTTCCTGACTTGCAGCGCGAAGCTGCCTACGCGCTCGGAGCGACACGTTGGGAGGCGACGCGGATCGCAGTCCTAAGTTACGCAAAAAAAGGGTTGTTCGGCGCCGTGATTCTCGGTCTGGGACGCGCGCTGGGCGAAACGATGGCAGTTACGATGGTAATCGGCAACACGCCGCAGATTGCGCTGTCGCTCTTCGCCCCCGGATACACGCTCGCCAGCGTGCTCGCCAATGAATTCACCGAAGCCACGACCGAGCTTTATCTGCAGGCATTGTTCGAAATTGGCCTGGTCCTCTTTGGGATAACAATCGTTGTCAATCTGCTGGCGCAACTGCTCCTGCGCACGATCACCACGAAATCGGGAACACGCGCCGTTCAATAGCGATGCAATTCCAAACCGCACATCAGCATACCTGGCGGAAATTCAAGAGTGCGCTGGCATCCACTGTTGCGTTCGTTTCCGCCATCCTCGTGATCACGCCGTTGGGTCTGGTGTTTTTTCATCTTCTCGTGAACGGGGCCGGTTCCGTGAACTGGGATTTCTTCACGAAATTGCCGGCTCCGGTCGGCGCACTTGGCGGCGGGATGGCGAACGCAATCGTCGGCTCGTTGGAACTGCTGGCCCTGGCGGGCGCGATCGGAATTCCGGTTGGCGTTTTGGGCGGAGTTTACCTGGCAGAATATGGCTCGACGCGAATCAACTCAGTCCTTCGATTTTTGGCTGACGTTCTTAATGGCGTGCCCTCGATCACGTGGGGCGTGGTTGTGTATGGCCTTGTTGTGTTGCGCTTCAAGGGATTCTCGGCATATGCCGGCGGCCTGGCCCTTGCTCTGATCATGATTCCCCTGATCTTGCGCACGACAGAGGAAGTCATTCTTCTTGTCCCGAACGGTTATCGGGAAGCCGCGCTGGCACTTGGCGTCAGCCGATGGAAAACAATTGTGCATATTGTGATGAAGACCGCTTCGAAGGGGATCATCACCGGGATTCTGCTGGCGCTCGCGCGCGTCGGCGGCGAAACCGCTCCGCTTCTGTTCACGGCTTTCGGCAACCACTTTTGGAATCACAGCCTCAGCCAGCCGATCGCGGCGCTTCCATTGCAGATTTTCACCTATGCAATCTCGCCCTATGACGATTGGCATCGCCAGGCCTGGGCGGGCGCGCTGGTTCTCGTCACCGGCGTTTTTTGCGTTAACGTAATTGTTAGGGTCCTGACGCGAGGGCGTGCAGGGTCCGTCGTTTGATGTCTTTGCAAATGGAAGATCTAGTCATGACACCACCTGATGGAACCGTGATGGAACGCGTTGAGCAGCAAGTTGAACGCCCCCCTGCGGAGGAGCCGGCACCGGCGTCCACGTTTCAAGTAAAGAATCTTTCGGTCTGGTACGGAGAAAAACGCGCGATCGAGAATGTGACGATGGACATCGTCTCCAATGCAGTGACGGCAATCATTGGACCAAGCGGTTGCGGAAAATCCACATTCCTTCGCGCGCTTAATCGGATGCACGAGCTTGTGCCCCGGACGCGACTGGAGGGGAAAGTACTGCTTCAGGGGGTTGATCTTTATTCGAGCAGTATCGATCCCGCCATCGTTCGCCGCCGCGTCGGCATGATCTTCCAAAAATCGAATCCGTTTCCGACGATGTCGATTGGCGAGAATGTCGTCGTCGGTCTACGGCTAAACGGCGTGCGCGACAGGATATTTCTTAACGAGCGCCTGGAGAAATCGCTGCGCATGGCTGCTCTTTGGGAAGAAGTGAAAGACGATCTCGACAAGCCTGGGACGAGTCTTTCCGGGGGTCAGCAGCAGCGGCTTTGCATCGCCCGCGCTCTGGCGGTGGAGCCGGAAGTGGTTTTGATGGATGAGCCCTGTTCGGCCCTCGATCCGATCGCGACGGCGAAGATTGAGGAATTGATCTCCGAGCTGAAGTCCAAATACACGATCGTGACCGTCACGCACAATATGCAACAGGCCGGCCGCATCTCCGATTACACTGCGTTCTTTTATATTGGGCGGCTGATCGAGTTTGGGGAGACGACGCAAATTTTCTCAAATCCAAAGGAACGACAGACGGAGGATTATATCACTGGCAGGTTTGGTTGACGAGGTAGCGAGGGTTCTGTGCAGGAGTAAAATACAACGAAGAGCGAAAACAGGAGCGAAGAAAGGCAAAGGTCTATAAATGATGATCGCAAGCAAGCATATCCTTGGAACATTTGAAGAATCGCTGGCGTCGCTGCGCAATAACGTCCTGATGATGTCCAGCCTGGCCGAGCGCAGTTTAGAACAAGCGATGAAGGGCTTGTTCGATCGCGATGACGATCTTTGCGCAAATACGATCGCTGATGATGAAGAGATCGATCAACTCGAGATGCAGGTGGATAAGGATGGCGTGGCCATTTTGTTGCGGTTTCAGCCCGTGGCGTCCGATCTGCGGCGTGTCGTGTCGGCCATGAAACTTTCAACGAATCTGGAGCGCATCGGCGATATGGCGACGACGATTGCGCGACGCGCTCGGAAGTTAAATTGTCATCCGCCGTTATCCGAGGTCGAATTGATGAAGCCGATGTACGAGCAGGCCATGTCGATGTTCAAGGACGGCGTTGATTCGTTTGTGCGTGAGGACGCCGATCTCGCACGAGCAGTCGTTCTTCGCGATGAAAAGCTGGATGACCTGAACCGAACGGTCAGCGACAAACTAGTCGAGCGCATGGTGAAGGATCGGGGCCAATTGCGAGGCTACTTGAACCTGGTATTTATTGGCCGGTGCCTTGAACGAGTGGGCGACCATGCCACCAACATCGCCGAAGACGCAGTTTACGCCGCGGCGGCCGAAGACATACGGCATCAACATCAATCCCTCGCTCCGAGCGTATGAGCGACGACGAGCGCCGCAACCGCTCCTGCCTAATTTTTCAATCAGTGATTGCGTGAACGGCGCGGACCCGCCACACCAGGTGACGGACTGTAGAGGAAGGCTTAGTCTCCCGAGGGAAACCAACGGCATCCCACCGAATCGCCGCTCGGCGGGGTCGGCCATGCATTCAACAAGAAAGTAAATGCCTACAGCAGTCAACAAGACCGATACTGACCAAGAGCCCTCTGCCGGGATTCAGCTCCTGCCAAAGGATACTCCTCAAGAAGAACAACATTTTTCTGCTCCTCAAAATTTCGTAAATCGCGAGCTGAGCTGGCTCGAATTTAACCGCCGAGTTCTGGAAGAAGCGCAGGACCCAACGCAGCCGCTTATCGAGCGGGTGAAGTTTGTCACGATCTTCAGCTCGAATCTCGACGAGTTCTTCGAAGTCCGCGTCGCAGGAATCAAACAGCAAATCGAGAGCGAAACGAGCGACGTCGGCCCGGACGGCATGAGCCCGACCGAGACGTTCAACAACATTCAGCGGGTCGTGCGCGAACTGCTTGCCACTCAATATGCGCTCTGGAATGAAGAACTTCTTCCAGAGCTTGCGAAGCACAAGATTTACGTCCGCGAAGTTTCGCAACTCAACGCCAAACGCGCGGCGTGGGCGAACCGTTATTTCCAACAGGAAGTGCTTCCGATGCTGACCCCGCTGGCCGTCGATGCCAGTCATCCGTTTCCGCAGCTGTTAAACAAGACTCATAATCTGCTCGTGCGCGTGAAAGCCGGCCGGCGCGGAGAGCCGTTGCACGCCATCGTGCAGGTGCCCCGCGCGGTGTCCCGGCTGATTTTAATGCCCCGCGGCAAAGAAGCCGACGAACCGTGGGAATACATTTACCTGGCGTCGTTGATCAAACATCACATCGGCGAATTATTCCCCGGCTTGATCATCGAAGGCGCGCACGCGTTTCGCGTCACGCGCAATAGCGAGCTGTACATCGACGAAGAAGAAGCGGAAAATCTTTTGCGCACCATCGAGCACGAGCTGCGGCGTTCGAGCCGGGGCGACGCCGTGCGCCTGGAAGTGGAAGCCGACATTCCCAAAGATTTTCTCGATTTGCTTCTGGAATTTTTCGATCTCACAGAAGCGGACACATACAAGGTAAACGGCCCGCTCACGATGACGCACATCACACCGCTCATCGCGAACGACGCGTTTGCCAACCTGAAGGATCGCCCGTTCCAGCCAGGGCGCGACCCGGCGCTGCCACCGCACGCGGACATGTTTGAAGTGCTGCGCCGGCAGGATGTGCTCCTGCATCATCCCTACGACAGCTTTGATCCAATCGTTGATCTGATCGAGGAAGCGGCGCAGGACCCGCAGGTGCTCGCCATCAAAATCACGCTTTACCGGACCAGCGGCGACTCGGCGATCGTCGAAGCGCTGATTGACGCGGCGAACGCGGGCAAACAAGTCACTGCCATTGTGGAATTGCGGGCGCGATTCGATGAAGCCAGCAACATTCAATGGGCACGCCGCCTGGAACAGGCAGGCGCTCATGTCATTTACGGTGTGGTCGGATTAAAAACGCACTGCAAAGCGCTGCTGATTGTGCGACGCGACGCGGACAAGCTCCGGCGTTACGTCCACCTGGGCACGGGAAATTATCACCCCCGCACAGCGCGCATTTACACCGACTTCAGTCTTCTCACTACCAACGCGCAGTTAACCGAAGAGGTCGCGACAGTGTTCAACACGCTCACCGGTCTGGCCGGTTACCCCGGATTGAAAAAATTGATGGTCGCACCGTTCGACCTGAAGAAGCGGCTCATCGGGTTGATTGAGCGCGAGCGAGATCACGCCCGCGCAGGCAAACCCGCGCGCATCGTCGCGAAACTTAATTCACTCGTCGACCAGGAGATCATCGAAAAGCTTTACGAAGCGTCGTGCGCAGACGTGACTGTCGATCTCATCGTGCGTGGCATTTGTTGTTTGCGCCCGAAAATTCCCGGGCTAAGCGAAAACATTCGCGTGTTTAGCATCGTCGGCCGCTTCCTCGAGCACAGCCGGATCTATCATTTTGCCAACGATGGACAGCCGGAAATCTTTTTGTCGAGCGCGGATTGGATGCCGCGGAATTTTCTGCGGCGCGTGGAAGTTGCGTTTCCGATCGAAAACCCTGCGCTGCGCGATCAGCTGATCAACGAAGTTTTGCCACGCTTTTTGCATGACCGGGTAAAGGCACGCGAGATGCAGCCGGACGGAAGTTATCGGCGATTAAAGCCGGAAGGGACAGAGCCGCGGGCCCAGGCTCAATGGCATTTCCGAGAAAAATCACGCGAACGCGCGGACAAACTCCGGCGTAAGAACAAGCAGGCACTGGCGGATAAATTCGTGCCGATCACCGTCCCGCCGGAACCACCGAAACGGTCATGAAGAAAAAGATTCTCGTGATCGATATCGGCGGCTCAAACGTAAAGATATTTATTTCGCGCGCGAACAGACGGAAGCTCAAATCCGGTCCGAATCTCACACCGGCGGGAATGGTCGCTCAAATCAAGCAGGAGCTGAATGCCATGAGCTATGACGTAATCTCGATGGGTTTTCCTGCGCCTGTGCGAGACGGTCGCATTGCCTTCGAGCCGAAGCATCTCGGCAAAGGCTGGGTTCGCTTCAATTTTGAGAACGCGTTTGGCAAACCGATTCGCATCGTGAACGACGCGGCCATGCAGGCTCTGGGCAGTTATCGTGGACGCCGGATGTTGTTTCTCGGTCTCGGCACCGGTCTCGGATCGACATTGATTTGGCAAAACAATGTTTTACCGCTCGAGCTCGGGGATTTGCCGTATCCCGGCCAGCACATTATCGAGGATTTTCTGGGCAAATCGGGGATGAAACGGCTCGGCGAAAAAAAATGGAAGCACCAGGTCTTGCGCGCCGTGGCGCAATTGCGAAAGGCGCTCCTGGCCGATTACGTTGTGCTCGGCGGTGGCGGCGCAAAGAAATTCGAGAAACTGCCGGCCGGAATCGAGCTTGGAAATAACCGAAACGCTTTTCTCGGCGGGGTACGCCTGTGGCAGCTCGATCCGCAAACGCGGAGACCAAAATGGCAGGTGTTGTAGACGATCCGCCGATGATAATGTAAAAACATGCTTCTCTATTTTCTTAGACACGGTGATGCGGATTGGCCGAACTGGAAAAAATCAGACGACGACCGGCCATTGACCAAGTCCGGCAAAAAAGAGATGCGCGAGGTGGCGAAACTTTTGCGCAGGCTGAAAGCTCGGCCAAACATCATTGTGACGAGTCCGTTGCCGCGCGCGGCGCAAACGGCCGAGATCGCCGCCGATTATCTGAAAGCGAAATTGCTTGAGGACGATTTACTCGGGCTGGGATTCGGAATGGACGAGCTGCAAACGCTGTTGAAACGGCATAGCGTGGACAGCGTTATGATCGTCGGGCACGAACCGAGTTTTACGGATGTAATCTCAGAATTGACTGGCGCGTCGCTCAAGCTTTCCAAGGGGGGCGTAGCGTTGGTCGAGCTCGATTCCGAGTCGCAAAAAGGGAGACTTCTCTGGCTGTTCCCGCCAAAGTTCGCGCGGAAGGCTAAGTAACGAGCTGTTGTAGGGGAAGCTGACAGCTTCCCGTGTAAGCTTCGGGACGCTATCAGCGTCCCCTACAGTCATTCAAACCCAACCGTTTGCGCGCAAGGCTAAGTAACCAGCGCTTCCGCCAGCGAGTGGGTCGGTTTGCTTTCCCACTCTTTCAGCCAGTTGGCAAGGCGAGCACTGAAATCGCGCGGACGTTCCGCGAAAAAATGTTCCGCCAGTTCCTCCGCGCTGCGTTGCAGATCGGTCTGACCGACTTCGATTACGCCGAGCAACTTTTGTCCCTCGCGTTGCCATTTCGATCTGCCGTTTTCACTGCGCAATCTCGTGCCAAGAAAATTTAAATCATGCGCGCGCCCGAGCAGATCGCCCAGCGAACGCAGGTCGTCGCTCAATGCTTTTAGGACGACTGGATTGATCGGGCGCAGTATTCGCAATTGATACCAGAGCCTTTTCGCCTCCGTCCTGAACGCGTGAAAATTTTCGGTGGTCGGATTTGCCGCCGCCGTGGCGAGCGCGTTTCGGGCCTGTTTGTAGCTGGCCTGTACTCCCTGGCAGAGCTGCCTTGAGGTAAACTGATCGAGCGTCCAATGATCGATCGCTGAGCGCGCCTGCTCCAGAATTGGGACTGCTTGGGTTTGCCACTCGGCAAACGCCGCGACGAAATTGTCCAGCTCGAGCGTCAGCATCGATTCCAGCTTTCCATAATCATTGCGGCCGTTGTCTCGGGTTATTCCCTGAAGCTGGCGCACAGTTTGCAAACGCACTTCGGCATCGCGAATCTCCGAAGTAAGTCGCCCGACATCACGAAGGGCGCGGTCTTGTTCGCGGAAGAGACCGCGTCCGATCTCGTTGCGAACCAACCGCAGAGCCGCGCGCGTTTTTTTCAAATGCTTCCGCATCTCGTGCACCGGCGTGTCGTCGGTATTGACGTCGCCTTTGGCCATAGCGATAGCGCCGTCGAGCTGTTTGCGACAAATCCGGCGAAGATTGTCGCCTAAATTTTCGCTCTGTCGTAGCTGATAGCTCATTTATCCGGTGTTCGCGGCTGTTGTCACATCATTGTGACGTTTGTCAGCGGCGATGCCGCGGCCCAAACCGCTTTAAATTAGCGCCACCGCGCGTGATTTGGGGCTTCGGCTTCCGCTACTATGACATCATGCTGCCGGACGCGACAAATGTCGATCACGATGTTGAAGGGTTTTTCCTAAGACCTTTCCTGGTCGACTTTGCCCATCCGCTTAGGTGAAAAGCGGACGCTACGGTTTTGCCGTAGCTGCTGGTGATGCTGCCGGTGGCACGCTGCCAACCGGCGACTCGCCCGCAATAGAAGCGGGCGCTTCCGAAGCAGCCGGTGAAGCCTGGACCGGCGCGGTAGCCGGCGATGCCCCTGGCGGCTTCGCCGCTGTCGGCGCCGGCGAAGCTAGCGGGGCGCTCTGCGTCTTCATCAGCTCACGCCTGAACGCGCTGTCGGCTGTGCTTCTGTGCGCGTAAAGGATCGACAATACGAGTGTGAGCCCGAAGAAAATGCCGGCCAGCCAGGTCGTAAATTTCACCAACACATTGGTCGTTTGTGCGCCAAAGATATTTTCCGTGACCGCGCCGCCAAAAGCCGCGCCGAGTCCTTCGCTCTTCGGCCGTTGCATCAGGATCACCAGCACCATGACCAGCGAGCAGAGCACAAACAGCGCCAAACAAAGATTGATCAGCAAATTCATCGGGACGCGAAATATGGCTGCCAAATGACGAATGTCGAATGACGAATGACGAATGAAACCCAAATGACGAAATCCGAAACTGAGGTGAGGCGCCGCAGCGTAAACGTGGTCATTCGGGCTTCGTCATTCCGTCGGCATTCGTCATTCGGGCTTCGTCATTTTTGATCGCATCCCAGATCGCATCCATTTCCTCGAGACCGACATCGCCCAGCTGTTTGTCGCGCGCTTTCAGCTCGTCCTCGACTCGATTGAATCGCGTCACAAATTTGTCAGTGGCTTTTTGCAGCGCGGTCTCCGCGTCGAGTTGGCATTTCCGCGCCAGATTTACGACCGCGAACAGAAGGTCGCCGATCTCGTCCTCAATTCTTTCTCGGTTTTGAATGCCGATCGCCTCATGGATTTCGCCAACTTCTTCTTCCACTTTCCCGATCACATCGCGCAGCTCGGTCCAGTCAAAATTTACCCGGGCCGCTTTGGACTGCGCTTTTTGCGCGCGCATCAAAGCAGGCAGCGCTTTCGGCAGACTGGCCAGATAATGTGAGTCGGCCTTTTTCTCTTCGCGCTTGATCGCTTCCCACTGTTTGAGCACGGCGCCGGCGTCGCGCGCATCGCTCGTCCCAAACACGTGCGGATGCCGCCGCACCAGTTTGCCGGAAATTTCGCGCAGGACATGGTCGATATTGAAGCGACCGGCTTCACGTGCAATCTCAGCGTGCATGACTACCAGCAGCAAAACATCGCCGAGTTCCTCGCGAAAATGCGCGTCGTCTCGCGCGTGCACAGCCTCGACGACCTCGTAAGCCTCTTCAATTACCGCCGGCAGCAACGATTCATTGGTTTGCTCCCGGTCCCACGGACAACCGCCGGGCGCGCGGAGTTTTGCGACGATACCGCAGAGATGCGCAAAGTGATCCGTGACCTGTGATCGGTGATCCGACATGCGCTCAGGAATCCTTACTGTTCACTGATCACCGATCACTTTTCAGATCCGCCAGAGCGAACGGTGCGTGCCGAACTCCGAGATTTCGCCCGAGGACCGTTTACTGACGTAAATTGTTATGGCGATCACGCTGACGAAGGTGCCGGCAAAGATGAGCGCCACCAGCCATGATGGGATGTGGCCAATGCGCAATGCCTGGTAAAACGACACAACATCGTTGATTGGCGCGGTGGCGTGCAAAAATATTTTCGTGAACCAGGCCATCAGGATCAGAATGAAAATGAACACGTAATTGCGCTTCAATCTGCGCCCGACTGCTTCAAGCCTGCTGATTTTGAAGCAGGGCAAGATCAGATCTTCGCAGACGAGTTTTTTCCATTCGCCCTGAAGCATGTCGCGATTTTCCAGCACCATCGGGACAAGAAAATGGGCTTCGAGCATTCGCACCCGCGCGCGAAACGCGTCGTAAAAGCGGTAACGGCGCGCCTCGATCCACAGCAACACCCAAACGATCGCCAGATTGAAAAAGAAGATGATGTGCGGGACTTCCCGCGTGGAAAACGAAATGGTGATAATCGCGGTGGTGCTGGTAATCGCCCAGTTCGTGGTGACGTCGAGCCGCTGCCGCCACACCATGATCCGGCCCATTTCGCCGCGGTAAAAATGCGACATCGCATTTACGTACCCGGGATCGTAAAGGCTTCGTTGAAAGGAGACCGTTCTCTCCTCCTTGGAGGCTACTGCTGTGTTTTGAGTTGCCACGGCGTCCTCCTTAACTGGATAACTGGCTTTGCCCGATAATCCAATAAATCTCTCCGTCACGAATGGCTATCACGCTTCCAGAACTGCTGGATGAAAGACAGGTGATCCTTCGGCTGCGCTCGCGAAAACTGCCAAATGCGCTTCGCGAGATTGTTGACGTGCTGGCGCTAAACGGAAAGATCAACGATCCGGACAAATTCCTGGAGCAAGTCATCGCACGTGAACAGGCGCACCCGAGTATCGTGGAAAACAGCGTCGCGTTTCCGCATGCGCGGACCGAACTGGTCAATGAAATCGTTCTCGGCGTTGGGCGCAGTCGCGCAGGAATTCCAATGGGCGCGGATCAACAGCGTGCACAATTAATTTTCATGGTTGGCGTGCCGGAACGGCTCCTGAACGACTATTTGATTTGTGTCGGCACGCTTGTGCGACTGGTAAGAGATGATGCGATACGATCGGCGTTGCTGGAGGCCGAAACGCCACGCGAAGTTATCGACACGCTGATCGCGCACCTGTAGCCGCGGGCATTGACCGCAGCCCTGTAGCCACGTCGCTGCGCGACGTCTCTGTTTGCTCGGCTGCTGAACCGGCCACAGGCCGGTGGCTACAGGGTCAGCGCCTATGCCATGGCTCGGATCGCGCCAAGCACGCTCTCAACTTCTTGTGGAGTGTTCACTACGCTGCACGCCACGCGCGCATACGAAACGCGATAAGGCGTCGTGGAAGCGACGATGCGCTGAGCAAGAAGGCGCTTCACGACTTCCTCTGGTTTCGTCCCCTTCACATCGAAACAAACCATGCCGGCGGAAAGATTTTCATCGCGCGGGGTGTATAGCTGGATGTTCGCCATCTGCGCCAGCCCTTCTTTCATCTGGGCGTTGAGTTCGTGAATCCGCGACGTGATTCGGATCGATCCGATGTTTTGATGAAAACGAATCGCTTCCGGCACCGCCCAGAAATGTTCGTACGCTTGAAAACCACCCGGTGAAAACCACGCCGCTTGCGCTGGAGGTTGCGGGTCACGTTCCCCTTCCCAGGCTGCGAAAATTTCCGGTGACGTAAACGACGGAATCACCGGGCGCATGCGCTGCCAAACCGCAGGCTTTGCCCAAACAAATCCAGTGCCGCGCGGCCCGAACAACCATTTGTGGGTACCTGCCGCGAACGCGTCGCAGCCCAGTGCGGTGATCTTCGGATCTTCGACGCCCAAGCCGTGCACGCCATCGACGATCAGCAGCACGTGATCCTTTTCCTCGCGGCCGCGATTAACGTCGGCGACTGCTCCGGCAATGCGCGCGATCGGAAGGCGCACTCCGCTGCTGGAGTGCACCCAGGTCACGCCTACGGCGCGCGTTTTTGGGCCAATCGCTTTCCGGACGCGATCCGCAATTTCATCCGGCGAAATAGAATCATAGGAATCAAAAAGCGGAATCTTGCGCCAGGTTGCTCCGCAGCGTCCGGTGGCGAGCCTGATCGATTCATGGTGCACGTAATGATCGTGCGTAGTCGTCAAGATTTCATCGCCTTCACGCAACGGCAGACCGTGATAGAGAAGGGCCAGGCCGGTCGTGGTGTTCTGGGTGAGCGCGATGTCCTGCGCATCACCACCGATGTAGTTGGCGATGGCGCGGGAGACTCGCAACGGCATGTTCTCTTGCGTTTGCTCGAAAACCGCGCTGTCGATGGTTAACAACGGATTAGCGTCGATCTTCGCCCGGTATTGTTCTATCGCCTGGCGCACGGGTCTGGGATGCGAGGCCAGAAAGAAGAGGGCCAGATGAATGTAACCAGGAGCCAGTTCAAACTCCCGGCGCACTGAGTCCCACTCTTTAAGGTCGGCGGGAGCGCTCTCCTTTGGTTTGGCTTGAACGAGGACTGGTGAAAACGCACCGGCAGCCAACGACAGCGATCCATTGATGAGAAAATTGCGGCGAGTTAATGGCATAAATGTTCTCCTCTCTTTGTTCTGCTTATTCCCCTAAGGAACGGGAAGCTTAATTGAGAGTGGCCGGAAAACGCGATTCAATTTCAGAACGCGTCGCCGTAGCCGCGTCTGTGTGAGACGAGCGAGCCGAGGCTGTCAGCACGTTACGATTACGCTTCGCACAGCTCCGAAAGCCTTCGCGAGGAGACCGAAGCGGCTACAAAATCGCAGCTACGCCGCGACGCGCTCGCCTTCGATCGCGTCTGCTGGCGCAACAAGCGATTTGCTCGTGCGATATCGCCACACCGCAAATCCGACGAATAAAAGATCGAGAACAATGAACGTCGCGACATATGTCTCGCCACCGATACCGAATCCGTAACTGTGGAGACCTTTGCCCAGCACAAAGTTCACGCCGTACCACGCCATCAACACGGCGAGAAAACAAACCGCGCTCGCAACCGCCAGGCCGAATCGCGTCCACCAGCCGGCCAGCCGTCCGTGCAACGCCACGATGTAGCAAAGGAGCGCGATCAACGCCCATGTCTCTTTCGGGTCCCAGCCCCAGAACCTGCCCCAGGAATAATTCGCCCAGACGCCGCCGAGAATTGTGCCTGCCGCAAGCAGCAACACGCCAAGCTGGAGCACGCGATAAAGCCAGAAATGCATCGGCGCATCCGCGCTCGCGGCCGCGGGGTTGCGCGCGTATCGCCACAGCAGAATGTGCCCGAATCCCATCGCCAGCGCGAACGCCGCGTAGCTTAGCGTGATGGTGAGCACATGTATCGTGAGCCAGAAATTATCGCGCAATACTGGAACGAGCGGATCGATACTGGACGGCATGGCAATCGGCATTTGATGCACGAGCAATAACGCGATCAGCGTGACAGGCAATGCCGCCAGCAAATACACCGGTGCACGGTATCGAGCGAAAAAGATCATGCCGAAAAACGTGACCGCGAACGAAACCCAGATGATCGATTCGTACATGTTCGTCACCGGCGGCCGCCCGCCAATCATGCAGCGCATGACGATCCCCGCTGCCTGAAACACCAGGCCCAGGAGCCCAACGACAACCCCGAGCAATTGCAGCGGCGTTAATTTGGAGTGCGCGGACATGTCCGCGCTTTGCAAAGCGGCGACATGTCGCCGCACTCCAAAGCGGCCGGCTTTGCGAAAACTCGCGATCACCAAAACCAGGAACGCGATCCCATAACACCAAATCGCGCGGTAAAATCCATTAAAATGATCGTAGAAATATTCGAGGCGGAGCTTTTGTTCCTGCGGATAAATTGACGGACTCAAGCTGCGCAAATTCTCTCGAAGCTGACTGGCGGCACGGCTGAAATTAAACGCGTCGCCATTCACATACGCGTTGGCCATTGTTCGCAATTGAACTTGCGCCGGCGCAAACTGCGCGTCGGAGTAGTACTTCGACGAGGCCGATGGATCGACCCACGGGTCCGTTTCACTTG